>JACUUW010000154.1 GCA_014859075.1 Desulforudis sp. | reverse complement strand
CTACCTGATCAACAAGCTTCCAAATCCATGAGAGCAGTCCTCTACAGGAACCTGCCATGCTCAACACCGATCATTTGCAGGATGAGGCACAAGACGCTCAGACCCACAATATGGTATGCGCTGCGAAGTCTTCATTTTCCCCGAACGAAAGGAGGTGCCGCACAATGGATGTCCATAACAATGTCGCCCACACCATTGTCCGTCAGCTGAAAACCTGGGGGATCGATGTTGTCTTCGGCGTGGTCGGCGACGCCGTCATTCCCCTCGTGGACGCGCTGGATGCCGCGGAAGGCATCCGGTTCAGCCCGGCCCGCCGGGAAGACGCCGCGGCTTGCATGGCCTCGGCCTACGCGAAACTGACCGGGAAACCCGGGGTCTGCATCGGCACTTCGGGTCCGGGGGCCGTAAACCTTTTGAACGGGGTGGCCGATGCCGCCCAGGACCGCGTGCCGCTGGTGGTGATTACCGGTCAGGTGGATAGCATCTACGTGGGTACCGCCTACAAGCAATACTTCGACCACCAGACCCTGTTCCGGAGTTTCGCCGCCTACTCCGCGCAGCTCGCCAGCCCGGGCGCCGCTGCGGAGGTGGTCAACCGGGCACTGAAGACGGCCGTGGCGGGGTGCCGGGTCACCCACGTCAGCGTGCCCAGGGACTTGTTTTCCGCACCGGCACCGGCTGCCGTCCGGCCCCCGGAACCTTACCTCCAAACCCCCGCGCGCTCCCCGGAGAACGTCCTCGCGGCCGCCGCGGACATCTTGAACCGGGCCGAAAAGCCGGTGATCCTGGCCGGCCGCGGCACCCGGGGTCTGACCAGCGAGGTGCTGGAACTTGCGGAAAAGCTGGGAGCGGGGGTGATGTATACTCTGCCGGCCACCGGGGTAATTCCGTTCGAACACCCGCTCGCCCTCGGCGGACTCGGTCTGGCCGGCAAGGAGACGGCCGCCAACGCCCTGGCCCGGGCCGATCTTTGCCTGATGATCGGGGCCAACTGGTGGCCGAAGGAGTACGCGCCGTCCAACGTGCCGGTCGTCCAGGTCGACCTGGCGCCGGAAAACATCGGCGTGCAGACTCCAGTGGCCTTCGGGGTGGTCGGCAACGCCGCGGCCGTCGTACCCTACTTGTCCGCCCGCCTGAACCGGGCGCCGAATCCCGAATGGACCGGGTACATCGGTCAACTGCGCGCCCACTGGCAACAGCTGATGGTGCGGGAAACCGGGGCCGACAGTTCGCCCACCGCGCCGCAGCGATTGGTCCGGGATATTCAGAACACCATCGCTCCCGACGCGGTCATTGCGCTTGACGTCGGCGACCACGTCGTCTGGTTCGCCCGCGTTTTCGAACCGGTCTCCCAGGACGTCCTGGTCTCTGGACGATGGCGGTCCATGGGCTTCGGACTGCCGGCCGGACTGGCCGCCAAGATGGCCGCGCCGCAGCGCCAGGTGGTGGTTTTCGCCGGCGACGGCGGTTTCGCCATGAGCATGGCGGAATTCTCGACCGCCGTCCAGTACAAGCTGCCGGTGACGGTGGTGGTGGCGAATAACGGCACCCTGGCCATGGAGAAAAACCGCATGCTGGTGGGCGGCTACCGCCCCAGCGGCGTCGACTTGGCCAACCCCGATTTTGCCGCTTACGCCCGGTCTGCGGGCGGCCTGGGGCTGCGGGTGGAAAGACCGGGCGAACTCCCCGGCGCCCTGGCCGAAGCCCTGTACTCCGGGCGGCCCGCTCTGGTCGATGTCCTTACCGCCGCCCCGGTGCCGCCGGGAACCAAGCCGTGACCCCGGCCCCGGTCCGTTCGAAATTCGGTTCCAGGTGAAAGCACCCGCCGCCCACGGGCAGACTAATGGATTATGACTGCGGATAAACAGGGACAAGAGTTTCCCGTCGAACCGGGAAGGCACCGCGGCAGGCACACCTCGCGCGGCCTGTTCACCCCCGAAAGAATCCTCCTTGTGGGCTTTGCGCTTCTTATTGCCCTGGGGACTTTGCTCCTCAGCCTGCCATTCGCCGTTCGACCCGGGGGGGGAACCGGTTTTCTCACCGCTCTGTTTACCGCCACCTCAGCCGTGTGCGTGACGGGCCTCGTGGTGGTAGACACCGCAGACAACTGGTCGACCTTCGGCCAACTGGTAATCCTTGGCCTGATCAAGACCGGTGGACTGGGGTTCCTCACCATGACTTCCCTGATCCTGATTGTCATGGGCCGCCGGATCGGCCTCCGCCAACGCCTGCTGCTTCAGGAATCTTTGAATCAGGCTCAGGTCGGGGGCATAGTGCGCCTGGTCGTTCGAATCGTCGTGATCAGTGTGCTGATTGAAGCCGTGTTCACCCTGGTGCTCGCCTCCCGATTCATTGCTGATTTCGGTTTGGGCCGGGGTCTCTGGATGGGCCTGTTTCACAGCGTCTCGGCATTCAACAACGCGGGTTTCGACCTTTTGGGCGGATTTAGGAGTCTCACGCCCTACACCGGCGATATCGTCGTGAACCTCGGCATCGCCGTCCCGGTGATCCTGGGCGGTCTCGGATTTGTGGTCATTGTTGACCTGTACCGCCAGCGGGGCTTTCACGACCTGACCCTGCACAGTAAGGTGGTGCTCAGCGCCACGGGCCTACTTTTGCTGTTCGGTACCCTGATCATCCTTTCTCTTGAACAGAGTCGCACCCTTGCCGGACTGAGCGGCCCGGACAAAGTTCTGGCGGCCTTCTTCCAGGCGATGACTCCACGGACAGCCGGGTTTAGTACCGTAGCCACCGAAACCCTGGACACATCCACTCTTTTTTTCCTGCTCGCCCTCATGTTCATCGGGGCCGGGCCTAACTCGGTGGCCGGCGGCATCAAGGTCACCACGTTTGCCATCCTGGTTCTCGCCACCTGGAATCTGTACCGGGGGCGGGAAGCTATTGCGATTTCCGAACGACAAATTCCACAGATTATGCTGTTAAAGGCTCTGGCCCTGACAATGATCCTGTTCGGGCTGATCTTCCTGACCACCTTACTCCTGTCCATCACAGAAGAAGCCGATTTTCTGGCCACTCTCTTTGAAACAACCTCCGCCTTCGGCCTCGTGGGCCTGACCCTGGGTCTTACCCCCGAACTGTCCCCTGTCGGCAAGCTGATTATCACCGTCTCGATGTTTATCGGCCGCGTTGGGCCGTTCACCATCGCCTTTGCGCTGGCCAAGCCCGGCAAGAAACCCCATATCAAGTATCCTGAAGAAAATATCGTAATCGGCTGATTTGCGACCATGTTCCGGGTAAATGCTCCCAAGCAGGGATTGTGGCGCCGGGGTCGAATCTTAAACCCCATGCGTAAGGACGAAGAAACCCGAGAGCAAGCACTTTCGGTCCGACCGCGGAAGCGTTTGGACTTTTTCACCCCTCAGCGGGGTCTCCTCCTGGGGTTTGGGCTGGTCATCGCGCTGGGCACTTTGCTCTTGAGCCTGCCGGTCGCCGTTACCCCCGGCGGGGACAACAGTTTTCTCAACGCTCTATTTACGGCTACCTCGGCGACCTGCGTCGTCGGCCTGGTAGTGGTCGACACCGCCACCAACTGGTCCACCTTCGGCCACGTGGTCATCCTCGGCCTGATCCAGGTCGGCGGCCTGGGCTTTGTAGTCGTAGCCACCACGATCCTGGTGCTTATCCGCCGCCGGATCGGACTGCGGCAGCGTCTGCTGATTCAAGAATCCCTGAGCCAGATGCAGGTCGGGGGCGTGGTGCGCCTGGTGCTCCAAGTGATTCTGATCACCTTGGTCGTGGAAGCGGTTTTCGCCGTTGTGCTTGCCGTACGGTTCGTCCCCGAGTTCGGCTGGGGCCGGGGGGTTTGGATGGGTCTGTTCCACGGTGTATCCGCTTTCAACAACGCCGGGTTTGACCTCTTCGGCGGGTTCCGGAGCCTCACCGCCTATACCGGTGATCCAGTAGTGACCTTGGGTATCGCCGTCCCCGTAATCATCGGCGGCCTGGGGTTCGTGGTCATTGCGGACGTCTATCAGCAGCGTCGGTTCAAGAAACTGGCCCTGCACAGCAAGATGGTTATAGTGGCTACGGCCCTGCTGTTGGTGGTCAGCACCCTGGTCATCCTGCTCCTTGAGTACCACCACGCCTTGGCCGGCCTGAGCGGTCCGGACAAGGTCCTGGCAGCCTTTTTCCAGGCGTTGACCGCCCGTTCAGCCGGTTTCAGCACCATGGCCACCGACTCCCTGCAGGCCGCCACCCAATTCTTCACCATCGGGCTCATGTTTATCGGTGGCGGTCCGAGCTCGGTCACCGGCGGGATCAAGGTCTCCACCCTGGCCATCCTAGTCTTAATCGTCTGGAGCCTGTCCCACGGGCGGGAATCAGTTAACGTGGCAAACCGCCGGATTCCACAGTTCTCGATCCACAAGGCGGTGGCCTTGACACTGGTGATGCTCAGCCTGGTCTTCCTGGCCACCCTGCTCCTGTCGGTTACGGAAGAAACCGACTTCCTGACCACCCTCTTTGAAGCCACTTCGGCGGTGGGCATCGTCGGTCTCTCCATGGGTCTCACCCACGAATTGTCTCCGACCGGCAAGCTTGTCGTCACCGTCTGCATGTTCATCGGCCGCGTCGGCCCCCTGACCATGGCCGTGGCGCTGGCCAAACACCCAAAGAAACCCAAGCTGAAATACCCCGAAGAGCACATCATCATCGGCTGATTATCCCTGTCAACCGCTATGTGCAATTTTAGCAGGCAGTTGTAATCCTCGTTTTCGTA
>JACUUW010000003.1 GCA_014859075.1 Desulforudis sp. | reverse complement strand
GTACGACGTGGGCGAAGGGGTCTGCCACCAACTCATGCTCGAATCGGGAGTCATCGGTCCGGGCTCCCTGGTAATCGGCGCCGATTCCCACACCTGCACCTACGGCGCCCTGAACGCGTTTTCAACCGGCGTGGGCTCCACAGACCTGGCCGCCGCCCTGATTTCGGGCCGGATGTGGTTCAAGGTGCCTTCCACGCTGAAGTTCGTCTGCCACGGGCGGCTGCCGGCCGGGGTTTACAGCAAGGACCTGATCCTGTACCTGATCGGCCGGGTGACGGCTGACGGGGCGACCTACATGTCCGTTGAGTTCACCGGGGAGGCAATCCAGGCACTGACCATGGACGCCCGGTTCACCATTTCCAACATGGCCGTCGAAATGGGCGCCAAGGCGGGGCTGATGGAGGCCGACGAGAAGACGTTCGCCTGGGTGGTCCGGTACAACGACCGGAAGTTCGAGGCGGTCGCGGCCGATCCGGACGCCGCTTACGAGCGGATCCTGGAGTTCGACGTGTCGGCCCTGGAACCGCAAGTCGCGCGGCCGCACCGGGTGGATAACGTGGTTCCGCTGAATGATCTGCACGGGTTGCGGGTGGACCAGGCCGTGCTCGGCACGTGCACGAACGGCCGGCTGGAGGACCTGCGGGTGGCCGCTTCCATCGTCCGCGGTCGCCGGGTTTCCCCGTACGTTCGGTTCATCGTGGCCCCCGCCTCGCGGAAGGTCTACCTGGACGCTATGCAGGACGGAACCCTGGAGACCTTGGTGCGGGCCGGTGCCGCAGTGGTGACTCCCGGCTGCGGTCCGTGCGTCGGCACCCACAACGGAGTGCCGGCGGACGGCGAGCGCGTCATCTCTACGGCCAACCGCAACTTCCTGGGCCGGATGGGCAACCGGAACGCGGAAATCTACCTGGCGTCTCCCGCGGCCGTGGCGGCGGCGGCGGTGACGGGGGAGTTCACCGATCCCAGAGAATTCTTGAAGTAGGTGACCAGATTGCGGCTTTCGGGCAAAGCGCATAGATTCGGCGACGACGTCAACACGGACTACATCATTTCCGGCAAGTACAAATTCAAAACCCTGGACATGGCCGAACTGGCGCGGCACGTGATGGAGGATCTGGACCCCGATTTCCACGGAAAGATCACGCGCGGCGACTTCATCGTGGCCGGCCGTAACTTCGGCTGCGGTTCATCCCGCGAGCAGGCGCCGCTGGCCATCAAGCACGCCGGCATCTCGGCCGTGATCGCCGACTCGTTCGCGCGGATCTTCTACCGCAACGCCATCAACACCGGCCTGCCGGTGGTCGAATGTGACACCAGCGGCGTTGAACCGGGCGACGAACTGGAGGTCGACCTGGGGGCCGGGATTTTATGCAACCGCACGCGGAATACTGAAACGAAAATCACGCCGCTGCCGCCGGTGATGCTGAAGATTCTAAACGACGGCGGCCTGGCCGTGCACTTCCGTAAACACGGCGGCTTTGATTTTGAATAGTGCCGGGCAGGTATCCCCTTCCGCGACTGGTGCTCCGCTCCGACGGCAGCGCGGCTCGGCTCGGGCCAGCAGGGCTCCGAACCAAGCCGTAGGGCCGTCCTCGCGTAGCACCGGAGCTGAGCGGCGGCTCTACCGGCGGGGTACTGACTTGAATCCAATGACATGCTGGAGGTAATACATTGACGCGCCACAGAGTAACCTTCATTCCCGGCGACGGGGTCGGTCCGGAAATCACGGCGGTGGCCCGCCGGGTCATCGCGGCCTCGGGCGCCGACATCGAGTGGGAGGTCGTGGAAGCGGGCGAGGCCGTCATCCCCGATTACGGCACACCACTACCGGGGCGGGTGCTGGAGTCCATCCGGAGAAACCGGGTGGCCCTGAAAGGGCCGCTCACCACCCCGGTGGGCAGGGGCTTCCGCAGCGTGAACGTGACGCTGCGCCAGGAACTCGGATTGTACGCCAACGTCCGGCCGGCCCGATCCCTGCCCGGAATCAGGAGCCGGTACGAGGACGTGGACCTGATCGTGGTGCGTGAGAACACCGAGGACCTGTACGCGGGCATCGAACACTGGTGTGGACGGGACGCGGCCGAAAGCATCAAGCTGATCACCCGCCCGGCCTCCGAACGCATCGTCCGGTTTGCTTTCGAGCTGGCCCGGCGCGAGGGCCGGAAAAAGGTGACCGCCGTCCACAAGGCCAACATCATGAAATACACCGACGGTTTATTCCTGGAGTGCGCCCGGAAAGTGGCTGAAGAGTACCCGGACATCCCCTACGAAGAGTGGATTGTGGACGCCATGGCCATGAAGCTCGTGCAAGCGCCGGAGAACTTCGACGTGCTGGTGATGCCGAACCTGTATGGGGATATACTGTCCGATCTCTGCGCCGGTCTGGTCGGGGGGCTCGGCGTGGCCCCGGGGGCGAACATCGGCGACGAAGCGGCCGTTTTTGAGCCGGTGCACGGGAGCGCCCCCAAATACACCGGGCAGAACAAGGTCAACCCGCTGGCCGCCGTCCTCTCGGGTGTACTGATGCTGCGTCACCTGGACGAAGCGGGAGCGGCCGACCGGATAATGCGGGGTGTGGTCGCGGTTCTGACCAAAGGTGAAACAGTGACCTACGACCTCGGCGGTACCGCCTCCACCGACCGGATGGGGGAGGCGATAATCACGGAGATGAAAGCCGAATAACTTTTCCAATTGTTACTGCACGGCGCCCCGGGAGTCATCCGGGGTTTTTCTGTTTTTAAAGCCCGTTTGATCTATTGTAGTTAATAAATTCTGCCAGTTGGAACAGAATAAAATAATACGCCTTCTACGCATCCTACACCAAAAGGAAACCGTCGCAAGGGGGAAGATAATAGAGAATGCGCGTACTAATGCTTTCTTGGGAGTACCCTCCCAAGACGATCGGCGGCCTGGCACAACACGTCTATGACCTGAACACTGCTCTGAACCGGGAGGGGGTCGAAGTACACCTGCTGACCTGTGCTGCTCCCGGATCTCCCGATTACGAAGTTCAGGGCAACATCCACATCCACCGGGTGAATCCGTTCCAGATTTCCACCGGTGATTTTACCACCTGGGTGCTCCAGTTGAACTGCGCGATGCTGGAGCGGGCCATCAGCCTGTTCGAATCGGTAGGCAATTTCCGGTTGGTCCACGCCCACGACTGGCTTGTGGCCTACGCGGCCCGGGCCATTAAGCACGCCAAGCGGCTCCCCTTGGTGGCCACCATTCACGCCACCGAGTTTGGACGGCATAACGGTCTGCACAACTCCACCCAGAACTACATCTCAAACGTCGAATGGTGGTTGACCTACGAGGCTTGGAGAGTGATTGTCTGCAGCAAGTACATGGAGGGTGAACTGAAGTACATCTTCCAATTGCCGTCCGACAAGATCAGGGTGATCCCCAACGGGGTCGACCCCGAGAACTTCAAGCTCCATAGGAACAACCGCCTCCGGCGTGACTTCTATGCCGCGCCGGAGGAAAAGATCGTGTTTTACGTGGGCCGGCTGGTACGGGAGAAGGGCGTGCAGGTTTTGCTGGAGGGCGCCCCGCGGATACTCTCCCGTATGCCTCACGTGAAGTTCATCATCGGGGGCAAGGGGCCCCACGAGGGTGAACTGCGTTCCCTGGCGGCGGGACTGGGCATCGCCTCCAAGGTCTATTTCACCGGGTACATCGATGACCAAGTCCGCAACGCCCTGTACCACTGGGCCGATGTCGCCGTATTCCCCAGCCTTTATGAACCGTTCGGGATCGTGGTCCTGGAGGCCATGGCGGCGCGGACGCCGGTGATCACTTCGGATACCGGCGGCATCACCGAAATCATCGAGCACCGGGTCGACGGGCTGAAAGTGCCGCCGGGAGACAGCCGGGCGCTGGCGGACAGCATCATGGCCGTTTTGCGCGAGCCCACCGGTGCCAAAATGTTGCAGGAAAGGGCCTTTCGCAAGATTCGGGAGCAGTATGACTGGCAGAAGGTGGCCCGGCAAACGATCCAGGTTTACCGCGAAGTCTGGAACGAACGGCAGGCGGCCGCCTGGTCCACCCGTGAAGAACGGGCCGGCCGTATTCTCGGCCGCGTGTACCAGCTGTTTGAAAGGTATTCCTGATCTTCCTAAAAGACACACAAAAACGGAGGGATTGTGTGAAGGCGATCATCATGGCGGGTGGGGAAGGGTCCCGACTGCGACCGCTGACCTGTAACCGTCCCAAACCGATGGTGCCGGTACTGAACCGGCCGGTGATGGCCTATTGTATCGACCTGTTGAAAAAGCACGGAATCACCGATATCGGGGTGACCCTGCAGTATCTCCCCGAAGCGATCAAGGACCACTTTGGGGACGGATCCGAGTACGGGGTGCGACTTCATTACTTCGTCGAGGAGACACCGCTGGGCACCGCCGGCAGTGTCAAGAACGCCGGGGATTTTCTCGACGAGACCTTCGTGGTGATCAGCGGGGACGCTCTGACCGACCTGGACCTTTCGGAGGCCGTTGATTTTCACCGGGCCCGCGGAGCGGTGGCCACCCTGGCGCTCACCCGGGTGGAATGCCCCCTGGAATACGGCGTTGTAATCACAGGTCAGGCGGGGCAAATCATCCGATTCTTGGAAAAGCCCGGTTGGGCCGAGGTGTTCAGCGACACGGTAAACACCGGCATTTACGTGCTTCAACCGGAAGTCCTCGATTATTTTGAGCAGGGCCGAAAGTTCGACTTCTCGCAGGATTTGTTCCCCACGCTGTTGCGGGAAAACAGACCGCTTTACGGACTGACGCTCTCCGGGTACTGGTGTGACATCGGTAACATCCAACAGTATGTTCAGGCCCAGTATGACGCGCTGGCCGGTGCCGTGCGGCTGGAGATTCCGGGCCGGGAAGCCGAACCCCAGCTCTGGGTGGGCGAGAACGTATTACTGGATCCCCGAGTGGAACTGCAGGGCCCGGTTCTGATCGGAGACCACACGCAAATAGACCGGGGTGCCAGAATCGAGCCGTTCAGTGTGATCGGCAGCGGTTGCCTCATTCAGGCGGGTGCCACGGTGAAGCGCAGCGTGCTCTGGGACCGGGTGTTCGTGGGGCGGAACGCGGCGCTTCGCGGTACGGTCCTGTGCAGCCGGGTCCAAGTCCAAGCCGGCGCCGGGGTTTACGAAGGCGCGGTGGTGGGTAGCGATTCAGTGATCAAGGAGGGCGGGACTCTAAAGCCTGAAGTGAAGCTTTGGCCGCACAAACTGGTGGAAATGGGCGCCACGGTGTCCGAGAGCTTGATTTGGGGCACCCGGCTCAGCAAGAATGTTTTTGGGGCCGAGGGCATCACCGGCCTGGTAAACGTAGAAATCACCCCGGAGTTCGCCGCCCGGGTGGCCAGCGCCTACGGGTCGACGGTTAAGGACGGGCGGGTGGCCGTGAGCAGCGACGCCTTCCCGGCCACCGCCATGCTGCGAAAGGCGGTGATCAGCGGCCTCCAGAGCGGCGGAGCGGAGGTGGCCGTCCTGGGCCGGGGTACGCTGCCCATGCACCGTTTCAGCGTCCGGGCCTTGGAGTGCGCCGGTGGGGTGCACGTCCAATACTCGACCCGCGAGCCGGACAAGGTGACCCTGGTATTCACCAACCCGGAGGGCGGCAACATTTCCCGTAGCCAGGAACGGAAGATCGAAAACTTGCTGGCCCGGGAGGACTTTACCCGGGTTGATCCTGCCCGTGTTTCCGAAGCCGACTACGTGCCGGCCATGACCGAGGCCTATTTGCAGCATCTGGTGCGGGAAGCCAACCGCGACGCGCTGCGCAACACCGGCCTGAGTTTGTTACTGGCCTATGACGAAGCCAGTCTGGAGGCCTACGTGCCGGCACTTTTCCGGAAGTTGGGCCTGGACGCGGAAAATGTGGAAGGAATACAGGGCGGTGGCCGACCGCGGAGTTGGAACGAGTTGTGCCGGGAACTGCCGTTGATGGCCCGGTCCGTGAAGGAACGGCAAGCAAGCGGCGGGGCGGTTTTGGACGCCAACGGGGAGTACCTGATTCTGATAGATGATCGGGGCCGGGTGATCCAGGACGATCTGCTTACCGCGCTGATTGCGTTGTATACTTTTAAGACCCGGGGCGGCCCGGTGGTGGTGCCGGTGAATAGCTCTCAGGCGATCGACGCGCTGGCGGATCGGTATCGGGGTCAGGTGGTCCGCGCCAAGACCGCGCCCCGCGAGTACGTGGATGCGGTGTTGAAGCAAGACGTCTCTCAGTTCTTCCTACACTTCGACGCTTTGGCGGCGTTGGTACGGATCCTTAGTTTGGTGGCCGAAGAGAGGATTGCGCTTTCCCGCCTGGTCGACGAAATCCCTGACATTTACCTGACCAAGAAAGAAATCCCCGTCTCCTGGCAGGCCAAGGGCCGGGTGATCCGCAAGCTGATCGAGGACGAGCACGCGGGGGAACTCGAATTGACCGACGGTGTGAAGGTGTTTCACCAGCAGGGGTGGGCCCTGGTTCTGCCCGATCCGGACAAGCCTGTATGCCGGGTGTTCAGTGAGGGAACGTCCATGGAAATCGCCGAGGAATTGACCGACTTGTATGTGGACAAGATCCACAAGATCATCGAGTCACCGGATTAAGGAAGGTCCGGCGGCGGCCTGAACGCCGGAAGGTGCCGCTCGGCCCGGTCTCCATGCTGGCGGTGGCGTTGTGCCGGTGGATGATGTGCTGTTCTACACGCCGGGCCCAGTCCGGCTGGTATTATGGTTTTGAAATCGCCGACTCAGCCCCGGCGTAGACGGAATAGTCCAGATCGTCGAACAAGTTGTTCTGGTTTTCCAGTTCTTCCAGCCAGTATGGTTCCAGCCGGTCTTCCCGAATCTGGTGCCACAAGCCCTTAAAATTCAACAGGTGGGTCTTGGTGCGCCGCACCGCATATTCGACCATGGTTTCGGTCGCCATGATGAAGGCCCAGTCACTGGCCTGGGCCAGCAGCAGTTCCCGGGCTGCCTGGTTCAGAGCGCGCCGTTGTACACCTTCAGCCTGCGGGTACTCGCGGGCCAGCGCGATCATCTGCTCGGCCGCCCAGTGCAGGTGGCGGTAGATCCAGTCGTTGGAACGGTTGAGCCATACCTCGTGGTAACCCTTGTTTCCCCAACTGGAGGAGCAGGGGGTGACCACCTGGTTGCAGGGAAAATGCCGCAGATACCCCGAAGGGGTGATCAGCTCCACCGTGTCCTGATCGTGGGCGATCTTGCGCATCAGTGATTCCAGCCAGTACGGCCCCTCGAACCACCAGTGGCCGAAGAGCTCGGCGTCGTAAGGGGCGACGATCAGTGGGGGCCTTTCCATCACCCGGGCCAGATAATGTACCTGGTGCTCCCGGTTGAACATGAAGTTGCCGGCGTGGGCGTCGGCCGTGTTCCGTCCCCATTCCTGCACGTAGGGTTCCTTGTGGTTGGTTTTGCCGGTGATCCGGTAGTATTTGAACCCGGTATTCACCCGCAGGCCCGTCGGGTGAATGTACGGTTTGATGTAGTCGAAGTCCAGGTCGAACCCGATATCCCGGTAGTACTCCCGGTAGTTGTAGTCTCCCGGATAGCCTTCCTGTACGCTCCAAACCTGCTTGGAGGATTCCAGGTCCCGGCCGAAAGCGGCGACGCCCGACGGGCAGAATACCGGCGCGAAGATGCCGAACCGCGGCCGGTGCGAGGCGAACAAAAGGCCGTGGGTGTCAGTGAAGAAATAGCGCAACCCGTATTCTTTCAGGATTTCGTCCAGGCCGGCCGTATAACTGCACTCCGGTAGCCACAGCCCCGCGGGGTTGCGTCCGAAATGTTTGCGAAAGGTCCGGACACCCGTTTCCACCTGGGCACGTACTGCTTCCCCGTGGACCATCATTAGGGGGAGGTAACCGTGAGTGGCCGCCGAGGTGATTACCTCCACATGCCCTGATTCCAGAAATCCTTTGAATGCCCGCACCAGATTCCGGTCGTAGCGGCGGACAAAGGTGTCCCTGGCGCCGTGCAGCCGGTCGCGGTACATCCGGGCGGTGTCGTGGAAGGGAGTGTCCCTGGTCCGACGCACCTCCCGTTCCCCCAGCTCCAGCATTTTGTCCAGGTGGGCCAGGTACCGGTGTTGAAGGAAATCGTCCGCCAGCATTGACATCAAGGTGGGGGATAGAGATACCGTCAGTTTGAAGGGGACGTGGTCACGGAGCAATCGCTCCAGCAGCCAGATCAGCGGAATGTATGTTTCGGTGATCGCCTCGTACAGCCACCGCTCCTCCAGGGAGTAGGCGTGTTCGGGGTGACGTACGTATGGGAGGTGGGCGTGAAGTACCAGTGCAAGATATCCTTTAGCCATCAGTTGTCTTCTTCCCTCCTGGCTATGAATTCAGGAGAACTAATGCCCAGGGGAGCGACCCCCATGCGTTCCCGCATTTCTTCGATCAGCAGCGGCGAACTGACGCCTGTGTGCATTCTGGTCAGGGAACGGTACACATCCTCAAGCCACATCCATTCCTCGTCGAGGCGGTCCGAAATTGTCGCCCGCGGCGTCGTGGCCACGTTTGACCGGAGCAGGGTCACAAATTCCCCCGTCGGCAGCACGCGCCCGAGGTCGACGCAGAAGGTCCGGTCGGCCTGACCGACTTCAATATGCCAACTGTCCGCCTCCGCGCTCACGGGGATGTCCACGTAACTCTGCGCATTGCCGCCGTTGAACTTGTCAACCCCGGTGATGTCGTAAACCCTGAGCATGGGCCGGAAAGCCGGCCAGGCGGCGGGGCCGAACTGCTCCGAAAAGACGTCCTGCCTGGCGGCGGATACCTCCCAGTATGCATAAAGCCAGTACGGGTCCCGGGCCATCAGCACCAAGCGGTCCCGCCCGTATTTCCGGGGCAACTCCACCACCGCCTCCCGCGGTGATTCCGGCGCTGGAAAGTCGATTTCGCGAGCCAGTTCGAAGTCAAATAATTCAGGTTTTCGGACTTCTGGTTTTGCGGTCTGCCGAGCGCCGTCTTTGTTGCGTACCAATAAAAAAATACCCACTGCCAGGGCAACACTCATGGCGGCAATGGCCCAGATCAACGCAGTCAATGGTCTTCCCCCTTTGCACATAATCGTTTCAGAAAATATTTCGCACTTTTCATGTAAAGATTAGTTCCATTGAGAAGGCTTTTTTTTAGTATTCCCCGACCAAATGGCTTTATTTAAAAAACATCTTGCAAAAATGGAGGACTGACGCTTGCCGCGCCATATAGTTTTGGGCAACGGTCGAATGCTCGTCAATCTCGACAACGATCTAAGCATTCGGGACTTATATTACCCGTTTGTCGGCCTGGAAAACCACGTTTCGGGAGGAAAATGCTTATTAGGCGTTTGGGTTGACGGCGCTTTTTCCTGGATTGAAAGCCCCCAGTGGACCAAACCGATCGGGTATGCGCCGGAAACGCTGGTGGCCGAAACTACGGCGGCCAATGCCGAACAGATGCTCTCGCTGACCGTCCGCGACGCGGTGCACTACCGCGAGAACGTTTTCCTGCGGCGGATTCACATCCAGAACCACAGCCCTGAAGCCCGCGAAGTGCGGCTTTTTTTCACCGGTGACTTTTATGTGGGCGGCACGGACATTGGTGACACCGCCGTTTTCGATCCGACCCTCCGGGCCATGTGCCACTACAAACGTGACTACTATCTGTACCTGAGCGGTTCCGGCGGGGAGAAGGGCATCTGGCAGTATCAGGTCCAAAAACGGCTCGGCGGGGGACGGGAGGGCAGCGCCCGTGACGCCGAGGACGGCCTTTTGGGTATGAACCCGACCGACCAGGGTTCGGTCGACAGCACCGTCAGCTTCCGGGCGGCGCTCGAATCCTGCGGCCAGGCCGCGGTGGATCTGTGGATTGCAGTCGGGCGCAACCTGCAAGAGGTACGGGACCTGCACAAGTGGGTGGCCGGCAACACCGTCGACGTTCTGCTGCAAGAGACGGCCTCATACTGGCGTAACTGGCTGGCTACGGCCGAACGGGATTGGGCAGACCTATCCCCTGAACTGGTGGATTTGTTCCGGATCAGTCTTCTGGTCACCCGGACCCAGATCGACAACGGGGGTGCGGTCCTGGCGGCCAACGACACCGATATTCTGGCCACCAACCGCGATCACTACTCTTACGTCTGGCCGCGCGACGGGGCGCTCGTGGCCGCGGTCTTGGACCGGGCCGGTTATCACGAGATTACAGCCGCTTTTTACCGGTTCGCCGCCCGGACAATCGGCCATAAAGGATATTTTTACCACAAGTATAACCCCGACGGGACCTTGGGTTCCAGCTGGCACCCCTGGTCGGGGGGCGACGAGGACAGGCTGCCCATTCAGGAGGACGAAACGGGGTTGGTGTTGTGGGGGCTGTGGCGGCATTTCACGCACACCCGGAACATCGAGTTTGTGGCCTCGGTTTACCTGCCGCTGGTGAAGCCCGCGGGCGACTTTATGGCTGGCTACCGCGATCCCGATACCGGCCTGCCCCGGCCGAGCTTCGACCTCTGGGAGGAACGCCGGGGCGTGTTCACCTTCACGGCGGCGGCGGTCTGGGCGGGGCTGACGGCCGCCGCCCGGTGCGCCGCCCTGTTAGGCGACCGATGCTCCCGGGAGACCTGGGAGACGGCGGCGCAAGAACTGCACGACGCCATTTTGCGGGAGCTTTACAGCCCCGAGTTGAACCGGTTCATCCGGGGCCTCACCCGCGGGCCGGACGGGAATTGGACTACGGATTACACCCTGGACGCCAACCTGTACTGGGTGGCGGGCCTGGAACTTCTGCCGGTGGAAGACCCGCGCGTGGTGGGGACCATGCGCGCCGTGGCCGAGGGGCTTCGGGTTAAGACCGAGATCGGCGGGGTGGCGCGCTACGCCAACGATTACTACTTCAAGCGGAGTGACGACCTTGAACACGTGCCGGGAAACCCGTGGTTTATTTGCACGTTGTGGCTGGCTAATTGGTACGTGGATTCAGCCACTTCATTGGAGGACCTGAGGCCGGCGCGCGCGTTGCTCGAATGGGCGCACCGGTACCGTATCGACACCGGAATGCTGCCTGAACAGGCACACCCGTACACCGGCGAACCACTTTCGGTCGCCCCGCTGACGTGGTCACACGCCACCTACTGTCAGGTGGTGTTGAGCTACCTCGAGAAATGGCAATCACTCCGGGACTTGCCAGCAGCAGAGCCAGCCGATTAATATGAGATGAAGGGAAAAAGAAAAAAGTGCCAGGCACCTTAGGGGTCACTTTGGGGTCAGGCCCCTAAGTTAAAGAATTGACATAGAGATGTCTTTGTTAACATGTTTCTTAGATTATAGAAGTCTTTACCGGCAGTCGATAGCGCTGGGTGCTAAAAAGGGGGGACTTTCCCCGTTTCCCAGTGTTGTCGTGGGACATATTCGACTCAGGCTGGGGAGGAGTGACAGCAGTGTTCAGTAATCCCGACGACGGGGAGATGCGTGAACTTATAGATAAAGGCCGAACGGTGGCGGTGGTGGGGCTCTCACCCAAGCCGGATCGGGACAGTCACCGGGTGGCCGCTTATTTGCAGGCCCACGGCTACCGGATCATCCCGGTGCACCCCAGGGCCGTCGAAATCCTTGGGGAGCCGGTGTACCGCCGCTTGGAAGACATACCGGTGCCGGTGGACATCGTCTACGTCTTCCGGCGTAGCGAGGATGTCCTGCCTTTTGTGGAAGCGGCTTTGAGACTGCAACCACGGGCGATCTGGCTGCCGCTCGGCGTGGTCAGCGCCGAAGCCGCCGCAGTGGCCGCCGCCCACGGAATCACGGCGGTGATGGACCGGTGCATGCTTATCGAACACGGGCGGATCCTGGGAGCATAAAGAATGTTTCATGTGGTCTTGGTGGAGCCGGAAATTCCTCAGAACACCGGGAACGTCGCCAGAACGTGCGCGGCCACCGGGGCGATGCTGCACTTGGTGCACCCACTCGGTTTTTCGGTATCCGACCGTTACCTGAAGCGGGCCGGCCTCGACTACTGGCACCTGGTCGAGGTACACCACCACCAGAGCTTTGGCGACCTCCGGAAGCAATACCCGGATGGAGCCTTCTTTTTCGCCACCGCCCGGCACGGCAGGCGCTATACCGAGGTTGACTATCCGGCCGGGTCGTTTCTGGTCTTCGGCAAGGAAACCGCCGGGCTGCCCGACGAACTCCTGGAAGCCAACGCCGACACCTGCGTCCGTTTACCGAAGCTGTCCGCCGCCCGATCCCTGAACCTGTCCAACGCGGTCGCCGTCCTGCTCTACGAGGCCCTCCGCCAGCACAAGTTCCCCGGCCTGGAATAGGAGGAAGGAATTAGGAGCCAAAATTCAGACTTCAGAAGGTCGATTCCGGAAAGTCAGGAAAAGTAAAAAGGTGCCAGGCGTTTTACTGGGAGAGGGTAAGTTGCTGTAGTTATTTTTCTGGACTTTTTGAACCTTGGTTTATGGGACTGTGCTTTCGAAAAAGCGCTTGTCCCCGTTTTCTGGCGACCGATAACCGACGACCGACCGCCGCGCGGGCGGGCAGGAAATCCAATCCGGTCCCGCGAAACCCTTCCCCCGGGAGGCGTCATATACCGTGAACGATTTCATTCACCTCCATGTGCACACCGATTACAGCCTGCTCGACGGCGCGGCCCGGATCCGGGACCTGGTCCGGCAGGCGGTCGACTTCGGCATGCCGTCCCTGGCGATTACCGATCACGGGACCATGTTCGGGGTCATCGAATTCTACAAGGCCTGTCGCGAGGCCGGCATCAAGCCGATCCTCGGTTGCGAAGTCTATGTCGCACCGCGTACCCGTCACGACCGCGAGCCCGGCATCGACGACAAGCCGGCGCACATGGTGCTTCTGGCGGAGAACGCACGGGGTTACCGGAACCTGTTGAAGCTTGTGTCCTTGTCGTTTACGGAAGGTTTTTACTACAAACCGCGCGTCGACCGGGAAACGCTGACCGCCCACCGCGCAGGGCTGATCGTTTTAAGCGGCTGCCTGGCGGGGGAGCTCCCGGGCCTAATCCTGGCGGGAGAACATAACCGGGCGCGGGAAAGGGCCGGGGAGTACCGTGAACTGTTTGGAGAGAACTTCTACCTGGAACTGCAGGACCACAGTCTGCCGGGCCAAGCCGAGGTGAACCGGAGTCTCGTGGACATCGGCAAGGCACTCGACATCCCGTTGGTGGCGACCAACGACGTTCACTACGTACGGCGTGAGCAGTCCGAAATCCAGGACATCCTTCTGTGCATTCAGACCGGCAAGACGGTGCAGGACGCCGGTCGCCTGCGGTTCGAAGGGGACCAGTTCTACTTCAAGAGCGGAGTCGAAATGGCCCGCATGTTCGACGAGGTGCCCGCGGCTCTGGAGAACACCCGGAGCATCGCTGAATGCTGCGCGGTGGAACTGGATTTCGCGTCGGTCCATCTGCCGGAGTACCGGGTTCCGCCCAACTACGACGCCGATTCGTACCTGCGGGAATTATGCCACCGGGGACTGGAGCGGCGCTACGGCACGGTGGAGCCCGCGATCCGCGAGCGGCTCGACTACGAACTGCGCGTCATCGCCGAGATGGACTACAGTTCCTACTTCCTTATCGTCTGGGACTTCATCCGGTTCGCCCGGGAAAGAGGCATCCTGGTCGGGCCCGGTCGGGGTTCGGCCGCCGGCAGCCTGGTGGCCTTCTCACTGGGAATCACCAATATCGACCCGCTCACCTACGGGCTTCTTTTTGAACGGTTCTTGAACCCGGAGCGGGTGTCCCTGCCCGATATCGACATCGACTTTTGCTTTGAGCGTCGGGGCGAGGTTATTGAATACGTGTTCGAAAAGTACGGGCGGGAGCGTGTGGCCCAGATCAGCACTTTCGGTACTATGGCCGCCCGGGCCGCCGTCCGCGACGTCGGGCGGGCGCTGGGCATCCCTTATGCCGAGGTGGACCGGGTGGCCAAGTTTATCCCGGGCGAGCTCGGGATGACTATCGAGAAAGCCCTGGCGACGCCCGAATTCCGGGAGGTCTACCAACAGGATAAGACTATCCGGAAGCTGGTGGACACGGCGCGCGCCCTGGAGGGTACGCCCCGCCACGTATCAATCCACGCCGCCGGCGTGGTGATCGCCAAGGAGCAACTGACCACTTACGTGCCGCTTTACCGTACGTCGGACGGGGTAGTGGCCACTCAGTTTGCCAAAGAGGCCATCGAGGAACTCGGGCTTCTGAAAATGGACCTTCTTGGTCTGCGCACCCTGACTGTTATCGGGGAGGCGATCACCCTGATCCGGCGCCATCGCGGCCTGCAAGTCGACATCGACAGCATTCCACTGGACGACGCGGCCACCTACGAACTCCTGGGTCGGGGCGACACCGTCGGTGTGTTCCAGCTGGAGTCGAGCGGCATGCGCGCCATCCTGCGTGAGCTCCGCCCCGAGGTGTTCGAGGACGTTATCGCCTTGGTGGCCCTCTACCGTCCAGGACCGCTGGGCAGCGGGATGGTCGAGGACTTCATCAAACGCAAGCACGGGGACACCGCGGTGCACTACCTCCACCCAAAACTGAAACCAATTCTCCGCGATACTTACGGTGTGATCCTGTACCAGGAGCAGGTGATGCGGATCGCCAGCGATCTGGCCGGTTTCAGCCTGGGGGAAGCCGACCTCCTGCGCCGCGCCATGGGCAAGAAAAAGCCGGAGATCATCGCCGGCCTGCGCCAGCAGTTCCTGGAGGGGGCCGCGGCCAATGGGGTGGCCACCGGGGTGGCCACCCAGATCTTTGACCTGATCGCCTATTTCGCCGGCTATGGGTTCAACAAGTCGCACAGCGCTGCCTACGCCCTGATCGCCTACCAGACGGCCTACCTGAAGGCCAACTACCTGATCGAGTACATGACCGCGCTCCTGACTTCGGTCAAGGACAGTGCCGAGAAGGTCAGCGCCTACGTGGAGGAGTGCCGTCAGTTGGGAATTGAGGTGTTGCCGCCCGACGTGAACGAGAGCCGTCAAGACTTCACGGTGGTGGACGGCAAGGTCCGGTTCGGGTTGGCCGGGGTGCGCAACGTCGGCGAGAGCGCGGTGAATGCCGTGATCGAGGCCCGGGAGCGGAGCGGTCCGTTCCGCGACCTGGTTGACTTCTGCTGCCGTCTCGACGGGAAAACGATCAACAAACGGGTACTGGAGAGCCTGATTCGCGCCGGAGCCTTTTCCAGCCTGGGTCTCAGGCGGACGCAGCTTCTGGCCGTCCTGGACGAAGCGATCAACTTGTCCCACCGCCTCCAGAAGGAAAAGGAGTCCGGGCAGATGAGCCTTTTTGGGGACTGGGACGAGGCGGCCGCGGGCGGGGCCCCGGACCTGCGGTTCCCGGAAGTGCGGGAGTTCGAGCGCTACGAAATCCTGGCCATGGAGAAGGAGATGCTCGGCCTTTACCTTAGCGGGCACCCTCTGCAGGAATACCGGGACCGGCTACGGGCGCTGACCACGGCGAGCGCGGTGGAGATTCCGAACCTGGCGCCCGGGCAGCAGGTCATTCTGGGCGGGCTGGTGGTCGGGGTGAAGGCTATCACCACCAAGAAAGGGGACGCGATGTGCTTTCTCACCCTGGAAGACCTGACGGCCCGGATCGAGGTGGTCGTTTTCCCCCGCGTTTACGCCCGCTTCCGCCCGCTGCTGGTTCCGGACGCGGTGATACTTGTGAACGGCACCGTTAATAATAACAATAACGGCGAGGGAAACAAGGTAATCGGGGATTACGTGTCCGACATCAAACAGAGCGGTGAGGCCGGTCTGTTCGGCGGCGGCGACCATCCCCCCGGGCCGGGCTAGCTGTTACCGTTCCTATCCTTGTCAACCAGGTTTTGCGTGTGTTATCATGCATTAGCGAGGTGTGGGTAAATGGGGGAAAGTTGGACGTCTGAATATGTGATCATCAAAGCCCTGGAAAACGGAGTAACCATAATGGGCCTCACGCGGGGGCGGGAAACCAAGTTTCACCATACCGAGAAGTTGGATCGGGGTGAGATAATGGTGGCCCAGTTCACCGAGCACACGGCGGCTATCAAAATCCGTGGTCGCGCCGAGATTTACAGTCGGCACGGGGTGATCCGCACCGAGGACCAGGGTATCCAGGGCTAGACTCTGGATGTTTCTTTGCAGCCAAAAAAAGGAAAAAGCCATAGAATGGTGAAGGTGGACTGGAGAGTGGGGGCTTCCCGTGTGGGTTGTGGTTTATCTGGCACTTAACCTGACCGAAGCCTGGACGGTACGCGACCGGTTGAGCGCAGAGGGCGTTTTGGTGCGATTGCGCGTTACCGGTTCTGACGCCGGGGACGGTAGTTCGGTGGAAGTATTGGTGCCGGAGGCCGAAGTGGCCGAAGCCATGGAAGTGCTGAACACCTTCTAGGCACCGGGAGAGGTGGGAAACGTTTTCGACCTTTTCAAGAAATCCAAGTATTTTACGGTACAGCCCGAGACCAAACGGGAGATACCCGAAGGCCTCTGGATCAAGTGCCGTTGCGGTGAGATATTGTTCTCCAAGGACCTGGGCCGGAACCACAAGGTTTGCCAGAAGTGCGGTCACCATTTCCGGCTTACCGCCTGGGAGCGGATCCAGCTCACGATGGACCCGGACAGTTTCGTCGAGTTCACGGATGACCTGGAGTCGCGCGACCTGCTGGAGTTTCCCGGGTACGCGGCCAAGCTCGCCGCGGCCCAGGAACAGACCGGTCTGTGCGAAGCAGTAGTCACCGGTGAGGGTATGCTCGGCGGCCACCGGGTGGTCCTTGCCGTCATGGACGCCCACTTCATCATGGGCAGTATGGGCACGGTGGTGGGCGAGAAAGTGGCCCGGGCGATCGAACAGGCCGTGGAGAAGCAAGTCCCGCTCGTCATCTTTTCGGCTTCAAGTGGGGCCCGGATGCAAGAGGGGATTCTCTCCCTGATGCAGATGGGCAAGACGGCGGCCGCCATCGGCCGTCTGGACCGCGCCGGCCTTTTGTACATCTCGGTGTTGACCGATCCAACCTTGGGTGGGGTCAGCGCCAGCTTTGCCTTTCTGGGCGACATCATCCTGGCCGAGCCGGGGGCGCTCATCGGGTTCGCCGGGCCGCGGGTTATCGAACAGACCATTCGTCAAAAACTGCCGGACGGCTTTCAGCAGGCAGAGTTCATGCAGGAACACGGGTTCGTGGATGTCGTTATGCCGCGCAACCGTCTGCGGGACACCATTATCAAGATCCTGGATATGCACGTACGGAGGGAATAGCACGGTGCCAACCGTATTTGATTTCGAGAAGCCGATTTACGAACTGGAAACGAAAATCAGCGAACTGAAACAGTTTTCAAACGACAAGGGGTTGAACCTGAACCACGAAATCGAGGTTCTGGAACAGCGGGCGACTGATTTGAAGCGATCGACTTACGGCAAGCTGAGCCCCTGGCAGAAGGTGCTGATCGCCCGCCACCCCGAGCGTTTGGGGGCCAAGGACTACGTCCAGCGCTTTTGCACCGACTTTATAGAACTGTACGGGGACCGGGCCTTCGGGGACGACCCGGCCGTGATCGGTGGGATCGGCCGGATGAACGGGTATGTGGTCACGGTGGTGGGCCACCGGAAAGGCCGTGATACCAAGGAGAACCTGGTCCGTAACTTCGGCATGATCAACCCGGAGGGGTGCCGGAAGGTGTACCGGCTGATGCGCCAGGCCGAAAAATTCGGGCGTCCGCTGGTTTGCTTTGTGGACACGCCCGGCGCACACTGCGGGATCGGGGCCGAGGAGCGCGGCCAGGCTGAAGCCATTGCCCGGAACATCATGGCCCTTAGCACCCTCAGGACACCTCTAATCGTCGTAGTCATCGGCGAGGGGGGGAGCGGTGGCGCGCTGGCCCTGGGGATCGGGGACCGGTTGCTGATGCAGGAACACAGTGTGTTCACCGTGAGTTCGCCCGAGGCCTGCGCGAGTATCATTTGGAAAGACGCGGGGCGTGCCCGTGAGGCGGCCGAGGTTCTGAAGCTCACGGCCCAGGACCTGCTATACTTGGGCGTGATCGACGAAATCGTGCCCGAGCCCCTGGGCGGCGTGCATCGGGACCCGTCGCTGGCGGTGGAACTCTTGCGGGAAAGCCTGTTTCGCAACCTGGACGAGATCTGCGCCGTGGACCGGGATGAATTACTACGCGCGCGTTATCATAAATACCGGGCAATCGGAAACTTATAACCAGGAGACTCGGTAGGCCCCAACGAAAAAGCAGCATACGCAAACCGGGAAGGAGTAACCGACTTGCAGAGGATTGGGGTGTTGACGAGCGGCGGGGATGCGCCGGGTATGAACGCCGCCATCCGGGCTGTCGTTCGGAAGGCCGTGTACCACGGGATCGAAGTGATTGGGATCAAGCGCGGTTTCGCGGGCTTTATCGAAGCGGACATGGATCCCATGCACGTCGGTTCGGTGGCCGACATCATCCACCGGGGCGGCACCGTCCTGCGCACGGCGCGGTCGGAAGAGTTCACCACCCGGCCTGGACGGGCCAGCGCCTTCGAAAACGTGGAACGTTTCCGGCTGCAGGGGTTGGTGGTAATCGGGGGCGAAGGCTCCTTCGAGGGGGCCCGGATGTTCCACCTGGAATTCGGCCTGCCGGTTGTCTGTATCCCGGGCACGATTGACAACGATATCCCCGGCACCGAGAATGCCATCGGTTTTGACACCGCCGTAAACAATGCGGTGGAGGCAATCAACAAAATCCGGGATACGGCCACTTCCCACGAGCGGCTGTTCATCGTTGAAGTCATGGGCCGGAACTCCGGTTTCATCGCTCTGGAAGCCGGGCTGGCGGGCGGGGCCGAGTCGATCCTCATTCCCGAACTACCGTTCAGAGTGGAAGATGTCTGTGATCGTCTGATGCGGGGATACCGACGGGGTAAACTGCACAGTGTGATCGTGGTCGCCGAGGGTGCGGGAAGCGGTATCGAAATCGGCCGGGAAATCAAGAAAATTACCGGCTTTGACACAAAAGTGACTGTATTGGGTCACCTGCAGCGTGGCGGTACTCCGACCGCAATGGACCGGGTGCTGGGGAGCCGTCTGGGTGCCCTGGCGGTGGAGCTCCTGATGGACGGCGCCAAGAAACTTGCCGTTGGAGTCCGGCACGGGCGTGTGGGAAGCTGGGATCTGGAAGAATGCCTGCAGGGTAAGAAGCTGATCGACCTCCAGACTTATGAGCTTGCCGGCATCTTGTCCATTTAGGCTGGCGGGGGGTTTAATTTGCGACATACCAAGATAGTCTGTACCATCGGCCCGGCCTCCGAGAAAATTGAAGTGCTCCGGGATATGCTCGAAGCGGGCATGAACATCTCCAGGCACAATTTCTCCCATGGCTCCCATGATGAGCACGGCCAACGCATCGCGAATGTTCGCCGGGCTGCAGCCGATGCCGGCAAGACGGTCGGCATCATGATCGACCTGAAAGGACCCAAGATCCGGATCGGGAAACTGGACCCCGAACCGGTGTCCCTGAAGGCCGGGGACGAGTTGATCCTCACCACCGAAGGGGTAAAAGGCAACCGGTACCGCATCTCGGTGGACTACCCCCAGCTGCCCGAGGATGTGCAGCCGGGCAACACCGTTCTGTTGGCCGACGGGCTGGTAGGGCTGGAAGTGCTGGCCGTGGGCGCTACCGAAGTGCTTTGTCTGGTCCAGAACGACGCGGAGCTGACCAGCCGAAAAGGCATAAACTTGCCGGGAGTACGTACCAGCATTCCAGCAGTTACGCAAAAGGACGTTGAAAGCCTGCAGTTTGCGCTGGAATTGGGTTTTGACTTTGTGGCCGCGTCTTTCGTACGCCGGGCGAAAGACATCCTGCCCGTGCGGCAGATCTTGGAAGAGGCTGGTTCGGGAGCCCACATCGTCGCCAAGATCGAGACCTGGGAGGCGGTGGAGAATCTCGACGAGATCATCAAGATCGCCGACGCCATTATGGTCGCCCGGGGCGACCTCGGGCTCGAAATAGCCGCCGAGGAGGTCCCCTTGGTTCAGAAACGGATCATCAGTAAGTGCAACAGGGCCGGAAAGCCCGTGATCACCGCCACCCAGATGCTTGAGTCCATGATCCACAACCCGCGGCCGACCAGGGCCGAGGCCAGCGATGTGGCCAACGCCATATTGGACGGCACGGACGCTGTCATGCTGTCGGGCGAAACAGCGGCCGGAGAGTATCCGGTCGCCGCGGTGCGCACCATGGAGCGGATCGCCCGCCGCGTGGAAGCCGACCTGCCCTATACGGCCATGCTGGCTCAGAAGCGCCGGGATATCTCGCGGCGCACGGTAACCGACGCCATCAGCTACGCCACCTGCGCCATCGCCGGCGATTTGGACGCGACCGCCATCATCACGGCCACCCAGACCGGTTACACCCCGCGGATGGTGGCCAAGTACCGTCCAGGGCGCCCAATCGTGGCGGTTACGCCCCAGGAGGATGTAGTCCGTCGTCTCAACTTGGTTTGGGGTGTGCAGCCGGTGTTCGTGGATGAGCAAATTGAAGACACCGACCTGATGATTGCGGCATCCATCCGGAGCGCCCTGGATGCCGGACTGATCCGGGGCGGCGACCTAATCGTGATTACCGCCGGCGTGCCGGTCGGTACCCACGGCAGCACCAACCTCCTGAAGGTGCACACCGTGGGCAAGGTGCTGGCCCGCGGTACCGGCATCGGTAACCAGGCGGTAACCGGTAATATCAAAATTGCCCTGACCGCCCAGGAAGCGCACGCCAAGATCGGCCCCGGCGACATCCTGGTCACCCGGGACACCGACCGCGACTACGTGCCCGCCATTGAAAAATCTTCGGGGGTGATCGCCGAAGTCGGCGGTCTGACCTCGCATGCCGCCGTGGTGTGCCTGCAGTTCGGCCTGCCGGTGATTGTCGGGGTGGCGGGTGCCACCGAAATTCTTCAGGAGGAGACGATAGTCACCATCGATGCGCTGCGGGGGCTGGTGTACAGCGGCGTGGCACGGGTGCTCTAATCCGCGCAACTAATTTATACCGCGAATTGCGATGACTCCACCGGGTATCATAAAGTCCGGGAGGGAGATACCCTTGGAGTCAGTGCTTGACCTCCTGTCGGCGTTCGGCTTGGGCGGTGTACTGGTGGGGACGGTACTGGAGGCTCTCGGGGTGCCTTTTTTCCCTGGAGCCGTGGTCATGATCCTGGCGGGGATTCTGGTACACCAAGGCACCTTGAACTTCTCGGCCACGCTGGGCATCGCTTTCACCGGCTACAGCATCGGATCGGTCCTGGCCTACATCCTGGGGAAGAATGTCGGTACTCCATTTTTCCGTCGGTTTCACTGGTTCTTACATCTCGAACCGGAAAGGCTGTTACAGCAGCAGACCCTGCCGGCCTATTCGGCGGGCGTCTTTGTTCTCCTGGGGCGTTTTATCCCCGGACTCGGCAACCTGACTCCCTACTTGGCCGGCCTGTCCCACTTGCATTTGGGGTGGTTTCTCGTATACAACTCCCTTTACGCGCTGGGTTGGGGCACGGTGTATCTGGGAGTGGGAATGTTCTTCGGTGCCAGGTGGCAGACTATTCTGGCCTTCATCCAACCCCGCCTGCTCGGTTTTGCCGTGTTGGGTGTACTGGCGGTGATCGCCGCGGTACTGTTTCTAGACCGGAGGCGGCGGTTGCACTACTGAGGCGGCGTATTCGGATCCCGGTTCCGGTGCCGGGCGCAGAAAGCCTTGATACAGTTGCCTTTTGACGCCCGAAAAAGATCCTTGAACAACTGGTCGAAAGCTTCCTTTCTAAGGTACAGAAGACCGCCCAGGTTGGTCAAGCCGCCATTCACGAACAAGTTGAAATGAACGCCGTCGTTGGCCTCTTTTACAATGGTGAGCGTATACCGATTCATCCAACTATTCCCCCCTCGCTATTAATATATTATATCGTTGGTGGTGCATTTATTGCCATTACTGGTGTATCGTGACAACTTGAAAAATCGTCCTCCGGCTGCCCGCCGCCGAATTTTGACCTTGTGAAAAGGAAGCGGGCTCTCGCACGCCGAAATGTGATTCGGTACCCAGGAAAGGAGAGTGTGTCGGGTTGAAGTATCTGGTTCTCGTTGGAGACGGAATGGCGGACGAGCCGCGTCCTGAGCTTGGTGGCAAGACGCCGCTGCAGTACGCGCGGACACCGCACATGGACCTGGTGGCGGCCGCGGGTGAAATCGGCTTGGTACGGACGGTGCCGGAGGGTTATCCCCCGGGGAGCGATGTCGCCAACCTTTCGGTAATGGGGTATGACCCCCGGATATATTACACCGGTCGGGCACCGCTGGAGGCAGTCAGCATGGGCATCGAGCTTGACACGGCCGATGTGGCTTTCCGATGCAATCTGGTTACCCTGTCCAATGCTGCGGCCTACGAGGATCGGGCGATGGTTGACTATTCCGCCGGCGAGATCAGCTCGGCCGAGGCCCGGCAGTTGATCGATTACCTGAACGCGCGGCTGGGTTCGGAATCGCTGGGTTTTTACCCGGGTATCAGCTACCGGCACCTGCTGATCTGGCGCGGCGGGCCGGCCGAAACCGAACTTACGCCGCCGCACGACATCTCGGGTCGGGTGATCCGCCCCTACCTGCCCACCGGTCCGGGGAGCGATACGGTGCGGCGCTTAATGGCCGCGAGCGGTGAAATCCTGCCGGCCCACCCGGTCAATTGGGAGCGGCGGGCGGCCGGCTTGCGGGAGGCGACATCGGTGTGGTTCTGGGGCCAGGGGCGCCGTCCGGAGTTGCCTTCGTTCCGCGACCGGTACGGAATGGACGGGGCGGTCATCTCGGCCGTGGACCTGATTAAGGGCATCGGTCTGTGTGCACGGATGACCTCCGTCAACGTCGAGGGGACGACCGGGACCATCCACACCAACTTCCTGGGGAAGGCCCAGGCCGCCCTGTCGGTGTTGGCGGACGGTCTGGACTTTGTGCTGATCCACGTTGAGGCCCCGGACGAGGCCGGCCACCAGGGGGAGCCGGACACCAAGGTCCGGGCGATCGAGGAGATCGACAAACAGGTGTTGGGTGAGGTACTGTACGGTCTGAAGGAATTGGGGCCGTTTCGGGCGATGGTCTTGCCCGACCACCCCACCCCGCTGCGGACCAGGACCCATTCAGCCGACCCGGTGCCCTTTGCCATCCTGCGGGAGGGGCGCCGCGAACCCCGGTCCGGTTTGGCTTTCGACGAGGATACGGCGGCCGAAAGCGGGCTTTGGGTGCCGCTCGGCCACGAACTGATGGCCCGTTTCTTGCGCCCGAGTTAGGGGTAACTTAGTAACTTAGGGTCTGACCAGGTCTGACCCCTAAGTTTCCTCTAAGTTTCGACCCTGATGGAGGTGGCTAAGTGTTCAGGATACTGGTAATTAATCCGGGGTCCACATCTACCAAGACGGCCGTGTACGAGGACGAACACTGCCGGTGGGAGACCGTGCTTGTACACCCGGACGACCAACTTGCCTCTTTCTCTCCGGTGACCGCCCAGCTGGACTACCGCCTTTCCCGTTTATCGGCCGTCCTGACGGATAAGGGGTTCGAGCCCGAAGGGTTTGCGGCCGTTGTCGCCCGTGGCGGGCTCTTGCGCCCGCTGGCCGGCGGGGTGTACCTGGTGGACCGGGAGATGGAGGACGACCTGGCAGCAAACCGGTTCGGTGAGCACGCCTCCAACCTGGGTGCGATTATGGCCCGGCGGCTGGCTGCCCGGGCGGGGTTGCCGGCCTTCACGGTTGACCCGGTGTCGGTGGACGAACTTGACGGGGTCGCCCGCTTTTCCGGCCTCAAGGGACTGCCTCGGGTCAGCCTCTCCCACGCCTTGAACAACAAGGCGGTAGCACGGGAAGTATCGGCCCGGCTCGGCCGGGACTACACGGACGTGAACTTGGTGGTGGTCCACCTCGGCAGCGGCATCTCGGTATCCGCCCACCGGGGCGGCCGCATGGTTGACGTGAACAACGCCGGCAGCGAGGGACCTTTTTCTCTCGAACGGTGCGGTACCCTTCCGGCGCTCGCCCTGATTGAGCTCTGCTGCAGCCGCCAGTGCCGCCGCGCAGAACTGGCCGAATTGGTCACCCGCAAGGGCGGGCTTTACTCTTATCTAGGCACCAGGGAGTTGCGCCGGGTGGAGGAAATGGTGGCGGCCGGAGACGGCGAGGCGGCCGAGGTGGTTGCCGCGATGGTCTACCAGGTGTCCAAGGAAATCGGGGCCATGGCGGCGGTGCTGACGGGTCGGGTCGACCGCGTAGTCCTGACCGGCGGCATGGCCCACTCCCGCTTGATTACGGCGCCCATCGCGAAACGAGTCTCGTTTATCGCCCCGGTGGAGGTTCTGCCGGGTGAGCGGGAAATGGAGGCGTTGGCCCTTGGAATCCTGCGGGTTCTGCGGGGTCGCGAACAAGCATTGGCTTACGGCCGGGGTTAGGGGTGAGGACAGTGCATTTCGAAAACTTCCGGCAGGTCATGTCCGCCGTAAAGCAATTCCCGAAGACGCGGCTCTGCGTGGCGGCGGCCGCGGACGATACGGTGCTGCAGGCCGTGCGCGACGCCGGCAAGGAGGACTTGGTTGACTTCGTTCTGGTCGGTGCGGAAGAAAAGATCTGGCGGCTGGCGATCACCAACCGCTTGAACCTGCAGGGAATCGAAATCATCGACGTGGAAGATCCGGTGGCGGCCGCCTACCGCGCCGTGGAAGAGGTGGCCCAGGGCCGGGCCGACTTCCTGATGAAAGGCATGGTGAACAGCACGGATTTCATGCGGGTGGTGCTTAAACCGGAAGGAGCGCTCCGTAGCGGCGGTATCTTGAGCCACCTCGCCGCTTTCGAAATACCGGGCTACTACCGGCTGATCTACGTGACTGACGGCGGCCTCAACATCGACCCGGACCTGTTGCAGAAAAAAGCCATTACCGAAAACGCCGTGCGGTTCTTGCACGGGATCGGGCTGGAAAAACCGCGGGTGGCCGTCCTTTCGGCGAACGAAAAGGTAAGCGCGAGAATGCCTTCCAGTGTGGATGCCGATCATCTCAAAGAACTGGCGGCCCGGGGGGAAATCACCGGCGTCGTGGTGGACGGTCCCATGGCCCTGGACGCGGCCATCAACGCCGAGGCCGCCGCCCACAAGGGGATCGACAGCCCGGTGGCCGGGCGGGCCGACCTGCTGGTGATGCCGAACATCGAGGCCGGAAACCTGCTCGGCAAGGCGATTATGTACTTTGCCGGCGGGAAAATGGCCGGCCTGGTGCTGGGTGCGACCAAGCCGGTGGTGTTGACTTCGCGGCACGATACGCCCTATGGGAAACTCGCGTCGATCGCTCTGGCAGCCTACGCGGCGGTCCTTGGTGGGCGGCCTGCCGTCTAAGCGTCTCGCGCGGGGGAATAAGCAAAGGTGTCTCGAAGCTGCTCGAGCGGTGCCTGGTAAGGCTTGTACCAGCCTTTCTTTACCGCCAGTTCGGTCAGCGCCTTGTCAACGGCTGTTCAGTCACCGAGCACCATCCGGAAACAGAAACAACTCGCCTGTGGGCGAGTCTCAAATCTTTGAACCTTTTGATAATACTGGTGCCGAAGGTGGGAGTCGAACCCACACGGGTGTTTAGCCCGCCGGATTTTGAGTCCGGTGCGTCTGCCAATTCCGCCACTTCGGCCCATTGCAAACCTAATTATAGCACGAGTCGGGGGTTTCGGGCAAGAAACTCCCCTCAAGTCATGTACATTGTCCAGGAGAATCAGGTAAAATACTAATAACAATTGTGCAGTTGTTAAGGAGGTTCCAAAGTTGTTGAAGGAAAAGGTTGAAGAGATCATCAATCAGGTTCGGCCCTATCTCCAGCGGGACGGCGGGGATGTCGAACTGGTGGCCGTTGAAGACGACGGCGTGGTCAAGGTCCGCTTAAAAGGGGCCTGCGCCGGCTGACCGATGGCCACCATCACCCTCAAGCAGGGGATTGAGCGGTCGCTCAAACAGGCGGTTCCAGAAGTGAAGCAAGTCGTTCAGGTATAACCCCAAACCCCCGATTTCGGGGGTTTTTCACCTAGACACGCGGGGTTACCGCCAGCCCGAAACGGGGAAGAATAGTTACCAGCATGTATAGATTATGGGAGTTATTGGTGCTTATTGGGTTGCTACCGTTGATTTTCTTGACACGAAGGACATAAGTCATTACAATTATGATTGGGAGAAAATAGTATTGGCATCTACCTTGTCGGTTTAATAATACATAACCGAATATGGCATCACGGGCACGAAGCATGCCGGGGAATTCTTGTGGTGAATGCCAATTCTCTTTTCTGCCGGGGAATCCTCGGTTTTTTGCGTTTACATATAATTACAGGGGGGTGAATTGATTGCTTGAAACCGCAGCACTAATAATTGCTATTGTCGCTGCATTCTTCACTTTTGTTGCCGGGTATTTTTTGCGGAAGTTCCTGGCCGAGATGAAGATCTCTTCGGCCGAGGAAAGGTCCAGGAAAATCCTTGAGGAGGCGGCCAGGGAGGCCGAATCGAAGCAAAGAGAAGCCGTGGTCCTGGCCAAGGAAGAAGTATTGAAGCTACGCAACGAGGTGGAACGGGACAGTCGGGAACGCCGTGCCGAGTTGCAGCGGCAGGAAAGGCGCTTGGTGCAGAAGGAAGAAGGTCTGGACCGCAAGCTGGAAGCAATCGAGAAAAAGGAAGAAAACCTGAGCAAGAAGGACGCGGAACTGGCCAAGTTGCACGACGAATTAAAGGAACTTTATCACAAAGAGGTTCAAGAGTTGGAGCGGATTTCCGGTCTTTCAACTGAAGAGGCCCGCCAGATTCTGCTTAACGACGTGCAGCAGGAGATCCAACAGGAAATCGCCTTGCTGATTAAGGACAAAGAGAACAAGGCCAGGGAGGAAGCCGACCGGCGGGCCAGGGATATTATTTCACTGGCTATTCAACGTTACGCCGCCGACCACGTGGCCGAGTCCAA
>JACUUW010000153.1 GCA_014859075.1 Desulforudis sp. | reverse complement strand
GCACCATGTGGTTGCAGGGGGCGGTGGTGAACCGGCCGTCTTCGGGCGCGGAGCGGCGGCTGGCGAACGCCTTTCTAGTGCGTTACGGGGTGCCGGTGTACTTGAACGAGACACTCTTGTTCTTCGACGTGCCCGCGCTGCTGGACGAGCGGGGGGGACGGACCATGGTACCCCTGCGGGGCATTTTCGAGGCCGTGGGGGCCGAGGTGGTGTGGGACCAGCAGACGAAGCGGGTGACCGCCACGCGGGACGGCCGAACGGTCAGCCTGGTGGTGGGCGACAAGACCGCTTACGTGAACGGCACTGCGTACCAAATGGATGTGCCGGCGGGCATCTACCGGGACCGCACGCTGGTGCCGCTGCGGTTCGTGGGCGAGAGCCTGGGCGCCGCGGTGCACTGGGAGGCTGAACCGCCCACTGTATACCTGAGCTTGTAGTAGAGGGAGCCGGGCCGGGCCGACCCGGGTTATTTGGACAGGCGGGCGCCGGCGGCCTGGAGCAGGTTTTGGATCTCCCGGATGTCCTCTTGATCGAGGGCGGCGGGAGATTTGCCATTGGCGGCGCTGTAGCCGGCGGCCACACCGGCGGCGTCGCCGCAGACGGTGAGGTTGGGGATGACGCGCATGGACGCCCAGGCTTCGGAGGAAGTGCTCTGGGCGTAGCCGGGGAGCAGCAGGTTGTCCAGGGCCGGCGTGGTCAGGACGGCGTACGGGATGTAGTGCGGATTGGCCGGGGTCTCCAGGGTCTGTACCGGTTCCCCCTTGCGGTAGGCGTTGATGTCGATGTAATAGAACCCCAAGCCGACCCGGGCGGGGTACAGGTCGCGGTCGGCGCCGTTGGCGGGACCGTCTCCGGCCACGCGCACGGCGGCGGTCGGGAGGGCGAAAGTGCCGTCGGAGCGGGCGGCGTGGGCCGTTTCGCGCAGGTAGAGCACCTCGCCGGCGACCGGTCGGCCGTGGTGGTCGCGCACCAGTTCCACGTTTTCAAAACCGGGGAAGCGGCGCAGGGCGGCCAGGAAGCGGGGCCTCTCCAGTTCGGCCCGGGCCTCCCGGTACGCCCGGTCGGTCGACCACTGTCCTTCCTCGACCAGCCCGGCGGCCGGCTCGCGGCCGGTGTCCCGGTCCAGCTCCTGCATCAGCCCGTTCACCTCGTGGACGAGGAGAATGTTCAGCCACCACCGGTCCGGAGTGTCCTCCGCGATGTTGTAACCCTTGAGGGTGAACCGGTGTTTGCCGGCGTTGTAGGTCGCGACCACGGGGTCGTACCGGGTGAATTCCTTCCCGCCCCAGCCCAGGCGGCCGCCGTCGGCGTCTTGGTAATAGAAGAATTCGGGCTTGCCGGTCCCCGGGTGGCGGTGGGCGGCGGCCCGTTCGGGGTTGACGCCGGTGACCTGGAACATCAGGGTGACCGTTTGCTGCTGTCCGTCGGCGGCCCAGTCAGCGCGCCCGGGGAATAGCGGTACTCCGGCCAGGCGGGCCAGGCGCCCCGTGTCGGAGGCGTCGACGAAAACGTCTCCGGCGATGGTTAGGGAAGCACCGGTCCATTCCACGGCCTGGGTTTCGGGGTTGCGCGCCACCGGGCGTACGGTCAGCGCGGATATATTGCGTCGGGCCGCATCCAGGTGCACGTTCGCGATTTCGTGGGCGAACAGGATCTGCACCCGGTCCGGGAACCGGCCGACCACGTCCGCGTACAGGAATTCGGCCATTGCTTCGGTGGGGTAGCCCTGTCCGAAAACGGCGAGCCAGCGGGCGAAACTGCCCTGGGCGGGGGGCTCGCCCCGCCAGTTGCGGAGGTCGAAGAAATTCTGCCCGCCGGCGGTGCCGATGCCGCCCAGGATGGTTTCGGGCACGACCAGCAGGACGTCCCGGCCGGGCGGCAGGTGGGCGGCGGCCTGCAGGGCGGCCGCGCAGCCGGCGAAGCTGCCGCCGTAAATCACTACGGTATGATTCGCCTGCGGCCGGACGTGGGCCGGTGGGGACTCCAGCCCGGTGGCGGCAAAAACGAGCGCCGCCACGGCGAGCAGTATTAAGAAGAGCAGCTTGCTGTTCATAGGATCAGACCTCGAGATTTCAAAGTATGCTTCTCTCCTGGCTTAAGGGAGTCCCCGAGACTGGGCTTGATAACTGCATTAGATTACGGCCCTTGGGGGGGTGGGTTGTCCGGCAATGCTTTAAGAAAATCGGCGGGTGAGCAGATGGTGACGCTTTCGAAGTCATTGAGTGCCGGTAAATCCCGGTCTCCGCTTACGAGGAATTGGGCCTCGGCCGCCAAGGCGCACTCCAGGAAGCGATTGTCTGCCCGGTGGTTCTTGACAGTGTCGACGTGCAATGACGGGTCTGGATGAATCAACACAGTGTTATGCAATCCGATCAAATTGTGGATCAGAGCAAAGCGTTTCTCGGTCGAGCCAATTACCCGGAAGCGGGGGCGCAGGAGCACGGTGAGGTACTCCTCCAATATTGCGGGACAGACAACCGCGGTGAACCGCCCTTCCACCCACAGGTCGACGATACGGCTGGGATGGCCGCCCCGGGTGAGTAAGCCGGAAATAACCACGTTGGTATCCAGCAATACCCGCATTATTTGCCTTTTCTCACGGCGTCAACTTCATCAGCGATGTCCGCCTCGGTCAAACCGGCCTCTGCGGCTTTCATGCGCAGCTTTTCCAGGGCTAGTTGCAGGGCAAGTTGTTTTTGTTCTTGCTCGGCCTGACGGAGACGCCGGTATTCCGTATAGCTCATTAAAACGCCTTTTGGCTCGGACTTGACGGTGATGATGTAGGGCTGGTCACCCTGGCCGAGGGCCTCCAGCAGGAAGGTCAGCTTGGGACGCACTTCATTGATGCCCAGGATATTATCCATTTTTAACGCCCCTTACACTTAATATTAACATTAACTTTTGCATTAAAGTTTAGTGTAAAAAACCAAGATTGTCAACAGACCCGAAGCTAATCCTTGGAAAGGTACTTGTGCCTGAGAAAGCTCCGGAACTCCTCGAGGCAGCGCCGTGCTTCCGGAGGCAGTTCTTCGTCCGGATCGCCGGGCTTTTCCCCGACCAGGTAGTCCACCGAGGTTTCCAGCACAAGGGCCAGGCGTTTTAACGTCTCGAGATCGGGATAGCGGAGGCCCTTTTCATAGCGGCTGATGGTGGCGTCCGAAACATTCAGCTTGGCCCCCAACTGTGACTGGGTCCATCCCCGGGCCTCGCGGGCTTTGCGCAATCGGTCTTCCAGCATAGCCACCCCCCAGTTTCCTGCCATTGTGGAATGTATTCTACCATCCGCGGAACAATGCCCCAATGTGTGTTGCCAAAACGGTAACTGTGTCTTGACAAACCTACCATAATGGTAGTATGCTCATCAGGATCAGTATTATAAGGAGGTGCTACAGGCTTTGTTTCGTTATCGTTGCCCCGAGTGCCGTACCCTCTATTTTTCCGCGGCCTTGCAGGATGCCACCAATCCCTGGACGTGTTATCTCTGCGGCCACGTGGCTGTTTGTTTGGACACCGAGGAAAAACCGGCGGCCGGACGCCGTGATGAGTCGCTGGACACCGAGAGAGAAAAGGTCGTGGGGAGTGGGTTGAGCGAAGGATGAATGTGGGGGCCTCCTCCAGGCGGGGGGGCCCTTTGACTGCGTAGGACGGTTCGGCGGCCGTGCGCAAGCAATTTGGCTGAAAAATGACCGAAAAAGATGTATAATTGTACTACCGAAACAGCCGACGACGGAAGCGCGAGGAGGCCGATTGCGTGGGGGACAAGCTGACCGGACTGTCCGCGCCGACCGGGGCCGCCACGGCGCCGCCGGCCGCCGAGCAGGCCACGGTGTCCGGGGGCGGCGCGTGGGACACGGCGAAGGCCTATATTGAGGTAACCAAGCCCATCTCGGTGGTGCTGTTGGTGTTCACCGCCGTGGCGACGATGGTGGTGGCCGCCGAGCAGGCCACGGTGTCCGTCGGGTTTGTCCTGCAGGCCGTGCTGGCCGTGACCCTGGCCTGCGCCGGGGCGAACGCGGTGAGCTGTTACGTGGATCGGGATATGGACGCGGTGATGGGTCGCACCCGGCGCCGCCCGGTGCCCTCGGGCCGGATCAGCCCGCCGGCGCGGGCGCTGTACTGGGGACTGTTTCTCTTCGTCCTGTCGCTGGTGCTGGCCTGGAACCTGAATCCCCTGGCTTGGGCGACCCTGTGGGGCGGGATGCTGGGGTACGTGGTGGTGTACAGCCTCTGGCTGAAGCGGCGCAGCGTGTGGAACATCATCATCGGCGGCGTGGCCGGTGGGATGCCCGCCCTGTTCGGCTGGGCCGTGGTGACCGGGGAGATAACGCTGCTGCCAGTCCTGATCGCGGCGCTAGTGGTGCTGTGGATTCCCAACCACATCTGGAGCCTGGCCATCTTTTACCGGGAGGAGTACGCGCGGGTGAAGGTGCCGATGCTTCCGGTGGTGTCCGACCTGCCGAAAGCGTTGCACTGTCTGCTGCTGACCGTCGTAATGATGGTCATCCTGTCGGTGCTGATTTACTTCATCGGCGACTGGGGGCCGGCCTACCTGGGGACCGCCCTGGTCATGGGGGCGGCGGCCCTGGCGCTTTCGGCGCACATCTACCGCAACCCGGAGCGCCGGAAGGCGTGGGTGCTGTTCAAGTTCTCCAGCCCCTACCTGGCCGTGCTGTTCCTGAGCATGATGATCGACGCCTGGCTGCGCTGATAACTAAAGACCGACGGAACGGGGACGGCCTCCATTAGCACTCAAAGAGTCAGACTGCTAAAAAGGGGGACTGTCCCCCTTTTT
>JACUUW010000152.1 GCA_014859075.1 Desulforudis sp. | reverse complement strand
CCGCACACCCAGCCGCAATATGTTTTGCCGACTCTCTCGGCAGCCACCCAGTCGCCCTTGCGAAAGAGGGCGTCGTTGGTCGTGCCCCCAAAGCGTGGGCGATTTCCGCCCCTTTGGGGGTTCTGACGGTGAAGGCTCCTCTTGGCATAGCGAAGACGCCGCCAGACAAAGAAGGAGACGAATGGGTTGTCGCTGCACCCGGTGACCCCCATCAGCATCGCTGTTGCATCGTTGGCGTGGGTCTCCGGGACCTGCTCCCACTTCCTGTCCGTGCGCTTCGCCAGGCCGAACTTCTCCCGCCAGGCGTCCGTGTCGGAGACTTCGACCAACCTGAGTTCGGCTATCTTCCTGTACTCCCGGTAGGTGAGGGTCTTGCCGATCTCCACGGTGGAGAAGTGCCTGCCGTCGCGGTACTTGTAGTGGTTGTAGCGCACGTCTTCGGTGATAATGAGCTGAGCCGGGTAGATTCTGCACAACTCCCGGACAACCTTCAGCCGGGTCTCGACCTTGGACCGCTGGGTGGGGGCCAGCCAGTAGCCTTTTCTTTTCCGGTTGTCGAACCTCTTGGGGCGCCGGGGAGTGTTCCGGTGTCTTCTGGCCCGGCGCAGGTTTCGGCGGGTCTCCATTTTCCCCGGCACGTCATCGGGAAGAAAAACCATCGCCTTAAGCTCGACCTGTTCGTGAGACGCCACCGCCACGCCGTCGTACTTCGCTCCGGGGTCTACGGCCAGAGCCATAGGCTGGGCCTTGGTCCCCACGGGCCGGAGCATCTGGATATAGAAAAGCCCCAGTTCGTTTCTCCGGGGCTTCGCCAGGCCGTCCTTGATGAGGAGCCTGGCCTTCCTGGGTGTGGTGGGCATGAGGGGTTTGCTGTTCACGCTCACCACAGGTACTCTCTGGATCATGCGGATACACCGCCTCCTTTGTAGGAGTGATTGTCGCCTCGACGATGCTCGGAGGGCTTAGGCTGGCCTTGGTTCCAGCCGCGGCATTGAGCGGTTCTGCCGCAGTGGTCCGGACTGGCGAAACATCCGGACGTGCTTGTAGCCCACCGGGGCCGCTGCTGAGACAAGGCCTCAGCCGTCTAGTCGTAGAGTTTCCCTTGCCCCCGCCAGGACAAGCCCCCGCCTTTAGGCGTGGGGTCTATGACGTGATACCATTGTGGATCGCAGGTAGGGTAAACGCTTTACGGGTTACCTTTGCGTATCCCTCCTGCGGCACTTCCGACGTGCTGCTTCCTTTTTGCCATCCGGCTTTACTCTGGTTACCGGATTTCGGATCCAGTTTAGCCGAGGCAATTTGAATCGCCGCTGGCGCATCCGAAACACTCCTTATAACCAGGCAACTTGGGCCGTTATCTGGGCGGCCTGTTCACCACCGACCTGCCATTGGTGCTATAAAGCTTTTGATCACTGAATTAGTTGCAGGATCGGCACGGCGGGCACAAGGGGCGCCCGTCGCGCCGTATTTGCGTATAACCCAACCACCCCGGCCCGGCTATTGTCTCGGGTCCGGCGGCGGTCTAGCAGGGAATCCCGTTGATTTTGGTCCACTCGTCCAAGCGCCGCAGGATCTGAGTGGCCACGGACGCGCGTTCGGCATAGACGGACCCTTCCTGGCTAAGCTGTTCGATTAGGTGCTCCATGGACTCTGTCAGGTGCTCCAGGGACACAAGAGCCGGGTTGCCCCTGGCTTCAGCCTCCGCACGCAGAAGGTCCTTAACCCGAATCAGCACTCCGCCCACCTCTGCCGGCGGCGCCGGAGATGCACAACGAGCCAATAACTCCTTGTAAATAGCCCCGTTCTCCTGACAGACCTTACAGTCCGGATCCGGGCACCTGCTTACCCGGCGGTACAGATCGTCCAGCAACTCCTTGACAGTTGCCTTGGCAACATGTTCCAATTTTTTTGAAACCTCCTTAAATTCAATCGCATCCATTTCGCTGAAGCAACCGCAGGATCGGCGCGGCGAGCGCAAGAAGCGCCGGCCGTGTTTCACATACAGTCCGACCATCTCGGCCCGACTGTTGGTCCCGGGTCTGGCGAAGGAGTTCCGGAAGACATCAAACTTCCGGGCGTGCTCCACCAGTTCCTCGGTCATAAGCGGTTGCCAGATACCGCATTCTCAGCTTTGAGACAACGCTTCCCTTACCAGGTTTTTGTGCCTGGGGAGGGCGTCCGACCTCAGATACTTTTCGAGCCTCGGCCCCTGGGCCTCCAGGAGTGAACGGGCAAGCTCACTCATTCGCAGGGTTTCTTCGCGTTCAGCTCTCGGGACTCTCTCCCGGGTCAGGGGGTTGTACCCGCCTTCTCGAAGCACCCTGACAAAGAAGGCCAGCATCAGGGGGGTCATTTCGTTAGCAATCCTTTGCCAGTTGAACGACTTCCCCGCCCGGGCCTTTGCGGCGCACGCTATGACTATTGCGGCCTTTTTGGTGCAACTGTCCTTCCGGATCGCGTCGCGAATCCTGTCAACCGCGTCCTCGGTCGACTCCACCGTTTGTGGCGGCGGCTTGACCGAAAACAACAGAAGGAAACAGCCCGCAAGCAGCAACATGACGGCAAAAACCACCGCAACAACCGCAGTCATCCGAATCCTCCTCTGAAGGTTTTTGGGATGCAGCCACAAACCGATCCACAACCAGGCAAAGCGCCCCGGCCGGCGCCTTCTCCTTCCCTCCTTTCGGGTAAAATAGAAAACGCCTGACCGGCGGCGTTTTTGGTTTATGGAGCACCATGCCCCCGGCGCACCAGCGGCATGATCGGCATGAGGAGCATGTCGCTTTTGGACCCGATTGCCCGTCGCAATCGCCAGAAACCTGGGGCGGCTGCTTGAAGCGACCGCTGAAGAATTGCGCCCGGCTCATAAAGTGCCGGTAAAGTGACCGAAAAAACCTTTGGGTCTTATCTCCCCGCCCCAGCCGTGGTTTTTGTCCACGGTTGGGGCCGGGACCGGGCAGTGCCCGGCCCGAAGCATGTCTTTTAATCGCCGTCAAGCGTTCCCTCCGCCTTCAGGCTCGCCCACCGGCCGTCGCCGACGATGATGTGGTCCAGGATGGGGATTCCCATCAGCTCACCGGCCTTTACCAACTTCCTGGTCAGCTCGATGTCCTGCCGGCTGGGCGCGGGATCGCCCGACGGGTGGTTGTGGGCCGCGATCACCGCCGCCGCGGAGCGGGTCACCGCCGCCTTGAACAGCTCGCGCGGGTGAACCGAGGATGCGTTCAAAGTGCCGACGCTGACGGTCTCCACGGCCAGGACGCCGTTCTTGGTGTCCAGACACAGCGCAACGAAGTGTTCCCGATCCAGGCCCGAGAGGTGCGGTTCAAGAACGTGAGCCGCGTCCTCCGGGGTCTTGACGGTCATCCTGGACTCGGCCCGTCGCTTGGCGAGCCTCCTGCCGAGCTCCAGGGCCGCGGCCAGACGGACGGCTCTTCTTCGTGAGCCGACGATCCGCGTCAGTTCTCCGACCGTGGCCCGGTTCAAACGTTCTCCCAGAGAAAGAACCCGGCCGGCGGTGTCCTGGGCGGATTGTCTTTTCGTTTCCCCGACAACGAGCGCGACAAGCTCCACATCGGAGAGTGTCTGCGGGCCTTCCCTCTGGACCCGGGTTTCGGGCCGGTAGGATTCCGGCAGTTCCCGGAGGCTGAACGGCTTCCGGGAGCTTATGGGTTCCGGCCAGAACGTCTGTTGTCTCATAGATCCGGCCGACCCGCAGGGAGCGGGCGTGCCGCCCGCTTATTCCCTGCGGGCGGCCGCCCCACCTCCTTTGCTTTTACTAGCCCGGCAACCTGGGCCGCTTCCTGGGCGGCCTGTCCACTACCGATTCACCGTTGACGCAGCCGATGGTATGGCCATCGGACAACATCCTGGCATAAAGATGCTTGGCGTAACGTTGCACCTCTTCATCGGTGGCTGACGGCCCCAGTACAGCCCGTGCGGATCTCAGGGCCTGCTGGAATCTTTCCATCATCCTACACACCCCCCGGGGCCGGCAAGCATCCATCGCAGTGTGCTTTATCGCGAACCCAGCCCCCTTCTTTGTTGGAGTCGTAAAGAATACCACAGCTGTCGCACCTTTCGTAGTTGGGTGGTATTATCCGAAGATGTTCCTGCAAATACCAAATGATGCTAAACGCTTCGCGCTCAAACAACCGCGGCTTGTTGGGTACAGTTATTCCTTTAGGGGGATGCCCTTGGAGAAACCGGTAGAACTCTTGGGTTTGCTCCAGACTAACACCTGTTGCCTGTAAACGAGCCAATAATTCGTTGTAAGCAGTCTTATTTTGCTGGCAAACCTTACAGTCCGGGTCTGGACACTTGCTCACCCTTCGGTACAGATCGTCCAGCAACTCCTTGGTAGTTGCCTTGGCAACATGTTCCATTTTTGAAGCCTCCTTCAGGTGGGCTCTTGGCCCGCCTGCTATTTTGGACTATTCGCTTCCAACACCGCTCCAGAATGCTGGAGATGTGCTCAGGGTTCTTATTTGACATTTAGATCGCCCCTTCGTGCGCTGGACGCTATAACTCGATAGAGTCCAGCACTTCGTTCGCCTCTTCCAACCGTCCCTCGGTCCAAAGGGACGCGGCTTCGTGAAGCTTGCCGGCGACGCGAGCGATGTAGCCGTAATGGTCCCTGATCCGCCGGGAATCCCCGCCGGGGAGTACGCGCTTCTCAACATACGCGGTGTGTACGGCGACCTCCCCGCCGAAGCCGGCAAACCTCTCTCTCAGGTCAGCCACCGGCAGTCCCCCCTTTAGCCCCTACGGTGACTTCGGTCGTAACCGTTCTTTTCACCGTTACGGGCCTTCCGTCGATCAGGAAGGTGAA
>JACUUW010000151.1 GCA_014859075.1 Desulforudis sp. | reverse complement strand
TGGACGATCCGGATCCCGGTCCACATGGTAGAGACCATCAACAAGCTGATCCGGGTATCCCGGCAGCTGTTGCAGGAGTTGGGCCGCGACCCGTTGCCCGAGGAAATCGCCCGGGAAATGGATATCTCGGTCGATAAGGTGCGCGAGATCCAGAAGATCGCGCAGGAACCGGTGTCCCTGGAAACCCCGATCGGGGAAGAGGAAGACTCGCACCTGGGAGACTTCATCGAGGACCAGGAAGCCCAGGCGCCGGCCGAGGAAGCATCCTTTACCTTGCTCCGGGAGCAGTTGGACGACGTCCTCAAGACCTTGACCGAGAGGGAGCAGCGTGTACTACGGCTGCGGTTCGGTCTGGATGACGGCCGGGCCCGGACGCTGGAAGAGGTCGGGCAGGAATTCGGGGTTACCCGGGAGCGCATCCGTCAGATTGAGGCCAAGACACTCCGAAAGCTGCGACATCCCAGCCGCAGCAAGAAACTGAAGGACTACCTGGAGTGATACGAACGGCCCCCACATTGACGCAGGGGCCGTTCTTAGTTTATAATGATCTTTGCACATGTTTCAAGGGCCCATAGCTCAACGGCAGAGCATCCGGCTCATAACCGGCTGGTTCCAGGTTCGAGTCCTGGTGGGCCCACCAACACACGGGCGATTAGCTCAGGGGGAGAGCACATGCCTTACAAGCATGGGGTCGCTGGTTCAAATCCAGCATCGCCCACCAGCAATATCAAGGGTCCGGGGGTTTATCATGCTAGCCCCGGACCCTTTTTGGTGCCCAATTTGGTGCCCACCAGCGCCTTGTGCATCTTTCCCCGCACCCCCTCGATCATCTCGTCCATGTGGGAATATATGTCGGCCGTGTGCGCCAGGCGAGCATGTCCCAGGAATTCCTGCACCATTTTCATGGGCACGCCGGCCTCCAGCATCCGGGTCGCGAACGTGTGCCGCAGGCAGTGCGGCGTAAGTTCGTCCGGCAGTTTTGCCTTCTTCTTCAGAATCTCCCACTTGCGGTTGAAATTCCGGTCCCGGATGATAGTGCCGTTTCTCGTCGGGAACACAGGCCTGTCCGGCCCGTAAAGCCCCTTGGCCTTCATCCGTTCCCGGTGCTCGCAGAGACCGAGAATTAACCCTTCGGGGTTGGCCGCCACCGCGCTCAGGGCGACGACTTAATGTCCCGCCGCACGCAGGACGGCTTTGAAAACTGTGTAGGCGAGCGGTGTCCCTGCTTTGGATGCCCAGGCGAAAGACCGTCTGCACCGTACGGGGCCGATGAACCGCAACGGTTAATCCGGCCCTCGCACACAAGCCCCTCTTCGGAGGGGCTTTTCTCTTTTTTAAAGCCACCTTTCCAACCAGTCGAACTCCAGCAGGATCTTCTCCCGACCCCGCGACGGCAGGCCCTCAAAGCGCCGGAAGAGGCTCATGGCCTCCAGGCTGGCGCGGCAGGCTGGCTCCCGCACGTTGCTGATTCCCAGCAGGTAGTCAACGGATACCCCGAAATAAGACGCCAGGCCGACCAGCATATCCACCGGCGGCGTCTTTCGCCCCACTTCGTAGGCGCTGACCGCGCTCTGACTAATGTTGAATTTTTGGGCCAGGGCGACCTGGCTCAACCGCATATCTTTCCTCAATTCCGCGAGGCGTTGCCCCAAAGTCGGCATCGTTTGCTATCACCCGACAGTATTATATTTCGCGCCGATGAACACCGAAAGTGGTTAACACCAGCGGATATACAATATGTCATTTCGGCTTGATTTATACCACCAATGGTGGTATAAAAAGATTACCCCATTTTGCAGGGAGGTGGCAGTATTTGGTATATTTGTAAGTGCGGACTCCGGTACTACTCGGCGTCCCGGCTGCATGGAATCGTGCGCTGCGAGATCTGCGGGGCGCCGTTGGATCAGCAGGCGGGCGAGGACGCACGCGCCGAGGGGGGTGAGAGGAGCGAGTTGGCTGAACCCATAGCGGAGGCAAGTAACCTGGCAAAACAAATCTGAGAAGGATTTGGAGTGTTGAGAAAGAGACATGGCGTATTATTGGTGCTGGTGGCGCTGGCCGCGGCTGTGGCCCTGATGTTTGGCGGTCTGGCGATGGCGACGGGGGAGACAGACGAGATAATTTCCAATGTCCTGACGGCATCGGTTGGTATTACTGCCGAAATTGAAGAACCACAGGTGGCGCTGACGTGGGCGCTCGGAACCGAGGCGGGCAAGCCGGACGAGTCCGAATTCAGCGATGACGCGCTAGAGTTGGACATGGTGATTGGCGAGCCCATCTATGTGTGGGTTAGGACGGAGAACCAGTCCGATGCACCTATCGAGAACGTGCTGTTTTTGATTGAAACGGTCGGGGCGGGTGACGTATTCACCATCGAAAGCACGAGAGCCGAAAACGGAAACGGATGGGCAGGAACCCTGCCCTACGCCGATTCTCTGGGAACCACGGAGCCTACCACTACGGCGATGCCGGGGGAGATCTTACTGGTTTTCCAATGCCGGCCGATCACGATGTATACTCCGAATTCAAAGTCACGGCCAATCAGGTCGGAAACTTCAGCGTTGACGTGTATGCCGTGAAGCGCAGTTAACCAGCCCCGCCCGCCCGGGGGAGGCGGCCCAGCGCCAGCGCCTGTCAAGGAGCCGGAAGAACCGGAAGAGGAACCGGAGGAGCCGTCTGAGGATGAACCCGAGGACGAACCGGAGGCCGTGCCGCCCAAGACGGTGATCAAGCTCACCGTCGGCAGCATCAAGGCCACCGTGGACGGCAGGCCCTACACCCTGGACGCGGCGCCCTTCATCAAGCCGGAGGTCAACCGGACCCTGGTCCCGGTGCGCTTCGTGGCCGAGACCCTGGGTGCCCGGGTGGACTGACGGGCCGAGAGCCGCCAGGTGGTCATCACCGACGGCGATACCGAGATCATCCTAACCATCGGCTCTCAGGTAGCGCTGGTCAACGGGCAGCAGGTCCTTGTGGACTGCGCGGCGGAGCTGCACCCGCCCGGGCGCACCTTTGTTCCCTTGCGGTTCGTGGCCGAGTTCCTGGGTGCAAGAGTGCACTGGGGCGGGCCAACGCAAAGGGTGATCATTAAACGGTAGGGGCGATGAGCATTGCAACCCGGAGAAATTTTCATTCACCTTTTTGAGGGCCGCGCCGCCGTCGCCCGGTACGAGTTGGCGGAAGAGGGCATTGCCGGCGCCATCACTTTTACGCTTGCGGACAACTGGCAGGACCTTGAACAGGAAACCGCCGAAGCGACGCGGGCCTCCGGCGGCTTAAACCGACGGCGGGGCAGTCAATATCTTGGGCATTACTATTGTCCCCGCGCACTAGCGGAACGCGCCGTCTGGAGACGCGGCCTGCGGTACAACTGCGTCGCCGCGCTCCTGGGTGGGTGGTCCGCCGGTGAACGCCCGCCTGACTGCAGACCATGGTGTCCACGGCCGGCCCGCTTTAATCGTGGACGGGCGAACTTACAGCCCCGACGAAGTCCTGTGGATCGACGGCAGCCCGGAAATCCGGTTTCAGGCCGAGAGCGCCGGGTATCCGGTGCTGTCGGAAGGGGGGCAGCGGTTGCGCGAAGCCGCGCTGCGCTCGGAACGGGTGAAGAATGACCCGAAGCACTGGACGAACATAACAAAAACGGTTTCGCTACGTTGCCCGTCCTGCAACACCGAGGCCGGCCCCCAGCGCATAGACGACGACATTTACGTCATGACCACCTGCTGGGAGTGTGGCAGCAAGTTGTTCCACATCAAAGATTAATCACCGGTTTCGCCATAAACGCAACGCCCCGGCGGTCATTCGCCGGGGCTTTCCTTGTGGCGGTTGGTGCCTTGGTGCCCGATTTGGTACCCAAGTCGGTACCAACGTAACCTAACGTGACCATACATAGCACCGCAAAGCCAGTAAAATCAAGGGTCGTTGGTGCCGAGCCAGGTGCTTCAAGGTGCCGAAAAAGGCCCGCACCTGCCTTACAAGCAGGGAGTCGCTGGTTCAAATCCAGCATCGCCCACCAAAAACAACTCCGCGAAGCCGCAAAAATAAGGGTTTTGCGGTTTATATTTTTGGAGGGCTTCATTGTCATACAAATAATAATAAACCATATCCACCCTTTGCGTGTCTAAAGACAAATGACTAAGCTAGGGGAAGGGGTGAGTGCAATTACGAGGGATATCTTGCTGCGCCTGTCGGGCCTTCTCCTTTTTGCCTTGGTGGTGTACGGAGTCGATGTAGGCTCGAATCAAGTTGGTGCGATTTTTAGAGACACTTACGATTTCAATACAGCGCAAGTACTGCAAATCCCGCTTCTGTTTGCACTTGCCCTGGGAACTCTGTTCCTGAGATTGGACCTGTTATACAGTGTCTTGCGGAGCAATCAGCGTTTTCGAATAAGCTGGGCGACAGTGGCGATTTTTGGATCACCTTTCATAGTCTTTTCGGTAATGATTCCGCTTGGTATCTGGGCCTTGGACAGTGAGACACTTGCTATCATCCAGGCCAAGTTCTTCCAAGCTTTTGGACGTTCTTCTGGCATCATTTCAAGTCTGTTGCTTGGGTTTGGATTTCTCATAGCCATTGAGAAGAAGAACGCAGAATATGGTGAATAGGGGGTGGATAGACCGTTGTTTTCATACATAGGCATTCCTGAATTAGTACTTTTTTTGATTTATCCAATTGGAGTCTGTGTCTTGCTTGTGATTATTGCCTGGAGAACAGTGAGAGCCATTAAATCGATTGCAGGATCCTTATCCGAAATAGCTCAGAACATGAGGTAGCAGAGATTGATAGGTTGTTAGGAAGGAGAGAAGGACGTGACGTTGTTGCCGAACATAGGAATTCCCGAGGT
>JACUUW010000313.1 GCA_014859075.1 Desulforudis sp. | reverse complement strand
CTCCGGGTGAAACTGGGTGGCCACAAACCACGGATGGTCAGGTAGTTCAACGATCTCGACCAAATCCTTGTCCGGGTAAATGCCGCTGAATACCATTCTGGCCCGGGTAAAAACTTCCCGGTATTTGTTGTTAAACTCATAGCGGTGCCGGTGACGCTCCCGAATCTCCCCGCGGCCGTAAGCCCGGTAAGCCAGAGAGTTGCTCCGCGCGAGCAGGCAGGGGTAGCTGCCCAGGCGCATGGTGCCTCCCAAGTCATCGACCCCCTTCTGTTCAGGTAAAAGGTCGATTACCGGGTGTGCGGTACCGGCGTTAAACTCGGCGCTGTTGGCCCCCGTCAAGGCCAACACCTCCCTGGCGAATTCGACAACAGCCAGTTGCATCCCCAGGCAGATCCCCAGGAAAGGAATGCCGTTTTCCCGGGCGTAGCGGATGGCCCGGATCTTGCCCTCGATACCCCGGTCACCGAAGCCGCCGGGCACCAGGATGCCGTCGGCCTCACCCAACACAGCGTCGACCGGCCCTTTCTCCAGGTCCTCCGCGTTGATGAGCCGCAGGTCAATGGCGACGCTGTTCGCGATCCCGCCGTGGCACAACGCCTCGGCGACACTCATGTAGGCGTCCGGCAGGGAGACGTATTTCCCGACCAGGGCGATGGTGACCCGGCCCTCGGGGTTACGTAGCCGTTCGAGCATGGCCTCCCACCCGGTCAGGTCGGGCTTGCCGCAGTCCAGTTCAAGCCGCTCGACCACGAACTCGCCCAACCCCTCACGCTCCAACATCACCGGTACCTCGTAAATGAAGGGTACGTCCCGGGCCTCGATCACGGCCCGCTCTTCGGTATCACAAAACAAAGCCAGTTTTTTCTTCAGGTCCTTGGGGATCGGTTTTTCGGTCCGGCAGATCAGTACGTCGGGCTGAATGCCGATCCCGCGCAGTTCCTTGACACTGTGCTGGGTGGGTTTGGTCTTTAGTTCGTTGGCCGCGCGCAGATAGGGAACCAGGGTGACGTGGACGTACAGGGTGTTCCCGCGTCCCAAATCGCTCTTCAGTTGCCGGATGGCCTCCAGGAACGGCTGGGACTCGATGTCACCCACGGTGCCCCCGATTTCCGCGATGACCACGTCGGCCCCGGACTGTACACCGACCCGCAACACCCGGTCCTTGATCTCGTTCGTAATGTGGGGAATGACCTGGACCGTGCCGCCCAGGAATTCGCCTTTTCGTTCCTTACGGATTACGGATGAGTATACGGCGCCGGTGGTGACGTTGCACAATTGGGTCAAATTGCGGTTGACGAACCTTTCATAATGGCCCAAATCCAGGTCGGTCTCCGCCCCGTCGTCGGTGACAAACACCTCGCCATGCTGAAAGGGGCTCATGGTGCCGGGATCGACGTTAAGGTAGGGGTCAAGCTTCATTATCGCCACATTGAGCCCGCGGCTTTTCAGCAGTCGACCGAGTGAGGCGGCGGTGATCCCCTTGCCCAGCGAAGATACAACGCCTCCGGTGACAAAGATGTATTTGGTGGCCATGTTCTCCTCCCACCCCGCATAGAATTCAAGTCCTTAAGGAATTCAGAAATCACAAGACAGAATCCAGAATAACTTAAACGTCTGTTTCAACCCGGCAACTCACTCTGATATCGCTGGTCTTTGATTTCTTATCGGTGTTGTGGCGTGATTTCTTTCCGGCTGATTCTGGATCCTGTATTCTAATTTCTGTTCCCTTTGCCATCCCCTACATCCGCTCCGGCGCGGAGACACCCAACAGGCTCATGGCGCTGCGTAACACGGTACGGGTGCATTTTGCCAACAGCAGCCGGGCCGGTTCGAGTTCATCACCGGCGCCCAGGATGCGGTGGGCGTTGTAAAAGCTGTGGAACAGCCCGGCCACGTCGTGGGCGTAGTGCGCAATACGATGCGGGGCCAGGTCGAAAGCGGCCAGCGCCACCTCCTCCGGGAAATCGGCCAAACGCCGGACGAGCGCCCTTTCCGCTTCCTCCGAAAGGGCGGAAACGTCGGCTTCTTCGATCCGGGGTTTGGACCCGCGCTCCGCCCGCTGCCGAAAAACACTGGAGATGCGGGCGTGCGCGTATTGGATGTAGTACACCGGATTTTCGTTCGTCCGGCTCTTGGCCAGGTCGAGGTCGAAATCCAAGTGGCTGTCGGCCCCGCGGGTGACAAAGAAGTAGCGGGCCGCGTCCCGGCCGACGTCCTCCAGTAATTCGTCCAGGGTGACATACTGTCCGGTACGCTTGGACATCCGCACGATTTCCCCGTCCCGGTAAAGCCGCACCAACTGCATGATCACCACTTCGAGGAAGTCCGGGTCGTAGCCCAGGGCGGCCAGGGAGCCTTTCATCCGGGCCACGTGTCCGTGGTGATCCGCGCCCCAGATGTTGATCACCCACTCGAAACCGCGGTCAAATTTATCCTTGTGATAGGCGATATCAGCTGCAAAATAGGTGGGAACGCCGTTCGCGCGTACCAGCACCTCGTCCTTGGCGGCGCCAAAGGCGGCGGCCCTAAACCATAGGGCGCCGTCTTTTTCGTACAGGTGTCCCCGCTGCCGCAGGCGTTCCAAGGTTTCCCGCACCGCTCCCCGGTCGTGGAGGGACTGTTCCGAAAACCAGACGTCGTAACGTACCCCGAAGCTCTCCAACGTGGTACGCATGGCTTCCAATTTCTCATCCAGGGCGAACCGCAACAGGGCCCGGCGGCGCTCCCGGGGGTCGGCGTCCATAAAAAGACTGTAACGGTCCAAGAACCGTGCGGCCGTGTCGATCAGGTCCTCTCCATGATAGCCGTTCTCCGGCACGGGACAGTCCAGGCCCAACGCCTGAAGGCAGCGGGCTTCCATTGAAAGGGCCAGGTTTTCAATCTGGTGGCCGGTGTCGTTCACGTAAAACTCGCGGGTGACGTCAAAGCCCACAAACGATAAGAGGGCGGCGATACTATCCCCCAAAGCCGCCCCCCTGGCGTTGCCCATGTGCAGGAGTCCCGTGGGGTTGGCGCTCACAAACTCCACCTGAACCTTGCGCCCGCCCCCCAACTTACTCCGGCCGTAGTCTTCACCCCCTTCTTCGATTTCCGGCAACACCCCGTGCAGCCAGTCCGGATGCAGGTGAAAATTAATAAAGCCCGGACCGGCGATGGAGACCTCTTGAACCTGCAGTTCTTCGGGCTTTAAGTGGTTGATCAGGATGTCGGCTATCTGGCGGGGGGAGCGCCGGGCCGGTTTGGTGAGCAGCAGGGCCAGGTTGGTGGCAAAATCGCCGAAGTTCTTTTCCCGGGGAACCTCGACGGTGAAGGAGGGGATGACCGTGTCGGGATTCAGTCCAAGTTCGGGGCGGGCCGCCTCGACCGCACCGCGCAGCGCCCGTTCAATGCCCGCCCGCAGTCCAGCCAGCAAGTAACTCATCATTGACCTCCTCGACCGTGAGACAGGCCGTGGTTTCCTCTCTGCGCTTGTCCAATCCAAACACTAGCTTAATACTTCACCCCACCCCTGTCAAGCCGACCTCACAGGTTCCCGTGCGGCGGAAACCCCGGGCAGGTGTGGGAATTCCGACTTTGCTGGCACAGCTGTCACAAAGGTTCCCCTACCCGCATTCTTTCCGACTTCCGACTTCTGTTTACAGACCGGTAATGTTCAACGAAGCGGCGCATCCGCTTGAACGCCTCGTTCAATTCCTCGACCGAAGCCGCGTACGAACAACGGATGAAGCCTTCCCCGCAGTCCCCGAAAGCGTTGCCCGGAACCACCGCCACCTTTTCCTCCCGGATCAGCCGCTCGGTGAAGTCGTCGGACGAAAGCCCGGTACCGGTAATATCGGGAAAGGCGTAAAAGGCACCGCCGGGATTGAAACAGGGCAGACCCATTTCGGAGAAGGCCTTGATCACCAGACGGCGCCGGTAAGAAAACTCGCGGACCATGCGGGACATCTCCTCCCGCCCGTTTTTCAAGGCTTCCAGGGCCGCCATCTGGGCGGTCACCGGGGCGCAGAGCATGGTGTACTGGTGAATCTTGGTCATGGCCCCGATGAAATCGGCGTTACTCAGCGCGTAACCCACCCGCCAGCCGGTCATGGCAAAGGCCTTGGAAAAGCCCTGCAGCAGGATGGTCCGGTCACGCATACCGGGGAACGACGCGAAGCAGACGTGCTCCCCCTCGTAAGTGAGCTGGGCGTAAATCTCGTCGGCGATGACGACCAGGTCGTGCGCCGCGCAAAACTCGGCGATCGCCTGCAGTTCCGCGCGCGGCATGATCGCACCGGTCGGGTTGTTCGGATAGCACAGCAACAGTGCCTTTGTCCGCGGGGTCGCGGCCCGTTCCAGGTCGGCGGCACTCACCCTGAACCCCTTCTCGATCCCGGTGGAAACCGGCACTGGCACCCCTCCGGCCAGCGCGGTGCAGGGCAGGTAGGAAACGTAGCACGGTTCGGGAATGAGTACCTCGTCGCCGGGGGCGACCACCGCGCGCAACGCCAGGTCAAGGGCCTCGCTGACCCCGACCGTGACCAGCACCTCGGCTTCCGGGCTGTACTCCAGACCCAGAAAGTCGGCGGTGTAGCGGGCGATCTCCCGGCGCAACGGCAGGAGCCCGCTGTTCGGGGTGTAGTTGGTGTAGCCCTGTTCCAGGCTGAAAATGCAGGCTTCCCGGACGTGCCAGGGCGTGACGAAATCCGGTTCCCCCACCCCGAGGGAGATGATCCCCTTGGTTTCGGTGGCCAGGTCAAAGAACCGGCGGATGCCGGAAGGCTTGACGGCCCGGACGGTGGGATTCAACTTGTCGGCCCAACCGGTGTTGCTCACGGCGAAACCACCAACCTCCGGTCTTTCTCCCCGTCGGTGAGAACGACGCCTTCTTCCTTGAAGGTCTGCAGCACGAAGTGCGTGGTGGTGGCGTTCACCCCATCAAGGGGCGCCAACTTGGTGGCCACGAAGTTGGCCACTTCTCTCATCGTCCGGCCCTCAACCAGTACGGCCAGGTCGAAGGCACCGGACATCAGGTACAGGTTCTTGACCTCCGGATAACGCCCGATCCGTTCGGCAGTGGCATCGAAACCCACGTCGCGCTGGGGGGTGACTTTCACCTCGATAAACGCCAGCACGCGCTCCTTGTTCACCCGGTCCCAGTTGACCAGGGTCCGGTAACTCAAAATGGTGCCGTTGGCTTCCAACGCGGCAATGGCCCGCTCCACTTCCGCCTCGGAGAGTTCGAGCATTGTTGCGATCTGACCGGTAGACAGGCGTGAATTCCGCGCCAAAAGGTCAAGTATCTCCATGCTTTTGTCCACTTCGCCGCCTCCTCAATTAATCTCCGACTGGACCGTTGATTTCACAAGACCTTCTAAACGTGAAAACGCCCCGCCCTTTAAGGACGAGAGCGCTGGTCTCGCGGTACCACCCTAATTGGCCGGGTGTCGCCGGCCCACTCTTCCCCGATAACGGCGGGCACCGGAAATGCTTACGCGGCCAAAAGCGCTTCGCATTCGGCTCCGGGACGGCCCAGGCGCTGTCCACGGCCGGGCTCCCACCAACCCCGGCTCGCTGTGCGGCTGTCTCGCGCCTTTCTTCCCTTCACAGCCATCATTTCAACTATCTGACTATATATGTTTATGAAACTAACATCCGGACTGTGTTTTGTCAAGCAAAAAAACGGCCCTGGTTACACTTGGCAGAACCACGGAGGATTACAGGGCGGCGGGGCGAATTATTAGCAAGCAAGGCATTGAACCGGGAGGCCGACGAATTGGAGACTGTTTCTTTGAACCGGGACGCTTACCTGCAGTATCTGGAAGAAACCTTGCAGGCCAAAAGCCTGGCGCTGGTCCGGAACCGCCTGGCCGTGCTCGACCAAGCTTTAGCCGCACCCCCGGGGGAGTTGGCCGGGCTTTTTGCGCTCGGTCCGGGAACGGAGGTCCGGCTGCGCGCCGACGTGTTGCGTGCCGAAATCAGTCGAATAGGCGCCGTCTATACGCTGAAGCGCGCCCGTCATTATTTGAAACAGCTGCAAGCCGGGGCTTCTCTGAACCGGACCACCGGTCTGAACGACATCAATCTGACGCGGTGGAAGGAGTACGACGAGATCCTGACCGACAGCCTGTGGCTGGTGGACCGGCGCGATACCTCGGGAGCACACCTTGGCTGGTACTGGGGCAATTTCATCCCGCAGATCCCCCACCAGCTCCTGCTCCGCTATACCAGCCGGGGCGACTGGGTGCTTGACCCGTTCCTGGGCAGCGGCACCACGCTGATCGAATGCCGCCGGCTCGGGCGCCACGGGATCGGGGTGGAACTGAATCCGGAAACCGCCGCCAGGGCCGGGGAACTGGTACATCGGGAGGACAATCCCCACGGGGTGACCACCAGGGTGTTTACGGGCGACAGTGCCGCGCTGGACTTCGTTTCTCTGGTCGACAGCCTGGGTGCAGACCAAGTCCAGTTGGCGTTGCTGCACCCGCCCTACCACAACATCATTCAGTTTGACGACCACCCCCGAAACCTGTGCAACGCCCCGGATGTGGAACAGTTTCTGGATCTCTTCGGCCGGGTGGTCGATAATACGGACCGGGTGTTGGCGCGGGAACGCTTCCTGGCGGTCGTGATCGGTGACCGGTACACCCGGGGAGAGTGGATCCCGCTGGGGTTTTACTGCATGGAACAGGTGCGGCGCCGCGGTTACCTGTTAAAGAGCATCATCGTGAAGAATTTCGACCAGACCCGGGGCAAGCGCCACCAGAAGGAACTCTGGCGCTACCGGGCGCTGGCGGGCGGGTTCTACGTGTTCAAGCACGAGTACATCCTGCTGTTCCAGAAACGCTAGCGTATCAGCGTAGTGCCTCCGTTGACTGGTCACACTTAAGTCAGATCAACTGGTTGTGGGACCCCCCCCCGAGTTCTGGCCCGGCTCCATCCCTCATCTGACTTCCAACATTCGGCCTGCGGCGTTCCAGCCCGCCACGGGGTGATCTCCACCCGGTAGGAAGGTATCCGGCCCCCCTCCGGCCACTGGCACGGCGACGTCCGGACCGGCGGCAGGCGCTTGACTTGATCGTTCCATTACCGGGGGGTACTTATACCAGCCGCCGATCACCAGGGCGGTGACCAGCCCCACCAACAGCACGGCCAGGACAACGATGATAAAGATGAAATTCTCATTGCGTACACGGAAACGCACGGCGGGCAGCCTCCGTTCGGGTTGATTTGTTGCTATTTTACACGTGTTCCGGAGGAAATAATCAGGCGAAACCGAGGCGTCTTTTAAGTTAAGGGTCTGACCCTTAACTTAAAGGTTTTAGAGTTCGCCGCGGCGAAGCCGATTGGATATCAGGTGGGCCCGGCGGGTGGGTTCGGGCAGGCGGTAGCCGCGGCAACAGGCCAAAACGAGACGGGTGGCGGTGTCAAAATCCATCAGGTGGCCCGGTGATACGAATACCGGCTTCACACGGTGCTTGGTTCTAAGCACCGTGCCGATCTGCTGCTGTTGTTGCATCAGTGGGGAGGCGTCTCCCGGTTCGGGGCCGGGCGGAGTGTATTCGCCGGTAAGCGGTTTCTTGGCCACCCCGAGCGTCGGCCTTTCCAGGAAGAGGCCGAGGTGACTGGCGATGCCCAGGCCACGCGGGTGGGCCAGACCCTGACCGTCGAACATCACCACGCCCGGGGCGGCGCTCAGGCGTTCCAAAGCGGCTAGCAGCACCGGCCCTTCACGAAAAGAAAGAAGGCCCGGAACATAGGGAAAGTCTATCGGTCCAACAGCGGTGGCCATCTCCTCCACGGCCAGTTCCGGAAAAGACACGACCACCACGGCGGCGAACAACCGGTTTGCGGTTCTGGACAGAGACACATCCGCCCCGCACACACTCCCGATCCGCAGGCCATCCGGCGCCTGAAGCCGGAGCCGGCCCGCCAGCCGCCGCTGGAGTTCCCGTGCTTCGGCCGGGCTGAGGGCCCAGGAATGCAGGGAACGGACCCTCACTTTTTCCGAACTTCCCCGTGCAGCCAGTTGATGAAGTCGACGTTGCCGTCCACCGCGTCAATGGCGAGGATGGCCGGCACCTCATAGGAGTGGCTTTTCTTGACCGCCTGGATGACCGTTTCCACCAGCTCGCGGGGTGTCTTGGCAATGATCAGGGTCTCCTCATCCTCGCAAACCCGGTTATCCCACCAGTAGGTGGAGACGATCCGGGGCACGATGTTGGCACAGGCTACCAGCCTGTTCTCCACCAGTTCTCTGGCCAGACGCTCCGCTTCCGCAAACTCCGGCGCGGTGATGTAAATCAGAGCAACACTCACCGTTGGAATCCCCCCCTGCTTGTCTCGAGTCTGTAGTCGGCCGCCCGAAGTATAAAGGTGGGCGCCCATTCGGGAACGGACAAGGCGTGGATATGGTTGTAAGCCGCAAACGCGTTCCGGTACACGATGCCGTCCCACTCCCCATCTACACCGTACCCCTTCCGCACGCGGAACACAAGTCCCGTCTGGTCCCTATCCAGGTTATGCACCCGGGAATGATGAAATTCGTGGCCCCTGATTGTCGTCCCGGCCGGGAAAAAGGGATTGTCCCCGACCACGTTCACAATCATGTAGCCGTGGCCGCGGGGCCGCTCATCCAGGTCCACTTCGAAGGGCATCGCCCCGGTCATGGCGTAATTCCGGCCTTTCCACGCCAGCGTGCGTCCCAAATACATCAGGCCGCCGCACTCAGCGTAAACCGGCAGGCCGGCCCGCACCCGGTCCCGGATAGCGTACCTGAGGGGTTCGTTCGCCTCCAGTTCGGCGGCGAAGATTTCCGGGAAACCGCCGCCGATGTACAGCCCGTCGATTTCCGGGAACGCATCGTGCAAGGCGCTGAGGTAATGAAGCCGGGCCCCGGCCTGCTCCAGCGCCTCCAGGTTCTCCGGGTAGTAAAAGCTGAATGCCCGGTCCCGGATCACCCCGATCACCGGACTTTCCCCGGTCCAGAACCGGGAGACCGGTTCCGCAGGAGGCGCGGTCGGCGGCGGGGCGGCACGCGCCACTTCCAGAATACCGTCGATATCCAGGTAGGTTTCGGCGTCGGCCGTCCAGGCCTGCACCACCGCGTGCAGGCTCTCGTCCTCCACCGCCGGCACGAGCCCCAGGTGCCGGTCGGGTACCTCGTAGTCCTTGCGCTTCGGCAGCGCTCCCAGCACCGGGACGCGGCAGTATTGTTCGACGGACGCCGTCAGCATCTCCCGGTGCCGTTTGCGGGCCACGTTGTTGAAGACCACGCCCGCCAAGCGTACCCGTGGGTCGAGCATCTGGCAGCCCAGTACGACCGCCGCCGCGCTGCGGGTCATCCGGACGGCGTTTACCACCAGGATCACCGGCGCGTCCAGCACCCGGGCGATCTCGGCGGTGCTGCCGCTACCCTCGACGTCCACCCCGTCAAAAAGGCCCATGGCCCCTTCCACAACACTGACGTCGGCCTCCCCCGCCGCCCGCATGAAGGATCGGACCAGGGTGGGTTCGTCCATGAGGAAACGGTCCAGGTTGCGACAACTCCGGCCGGCCACCTTGGTCAGCCAGCTCGGGTCGATAAAGTCCGGTCCCTTCTTGAAAGGCTGAACCACCAGGTTTCGCCGGCGGAGCGCGGCAATGAGCGCGGCCGTGACCGTGGTTTTGCCGGACCGGCCCTGGACGGCGGCGATGACCACCCGCGGTCTGTCTTCTGACACCCAAAAAACCCGCCTTACATAGAAACGCTAAACCCGGGGTAAGTCCCCGGGTTAAGCATTTGTAAAATTGTCGCCGGTTACACGCAGCCGGTCGGCTTGGGAAGACCGGCAATCTTGCAAGCACCCTTGGCCGGACCGGTCGGAAACAGTTCGTACATTTCCTTCAACGGGATCCCGCTCTCTTTACAGAGCTTGCGGATCATCGGGGCGATACCGGTTTTAGCGTAGTAGTCCTTCAGGAAGTTGACTACGTGCCAGTGCCTTTCGGTGAGTTCTTCGATGCCCTCCTGCTTTGCGATGTGGTGGGCCCAACCCTCAAACCACTCTGCAGGATCGACCATGAACCCGTCCTCGTCAACTTCGACTTGTTTTCCCTCGATTTCGACAAACGCCATTCTCGAGACACCTCCTTAATTGATTTGTTAATTAGGGATCTTTGAAAGCGCTGTGCAACCAAAAACAACAACCCTTGCTGAGTTGATTATAACACAACTCTATTACTCGCGAAACACCAGCGCATGACCCACAAGATCGATAAGCCCGAACACCTCCACCGGAAGTTTGTGTTCCTTGACCATGGGGTAGAGCTGGGCCTTACAGATCGAACAGGGCGCGCAGAGGATCTCCGCTCCGGTCTCGCGCACCTGTTCCGCCTTCTTGTTCGAGGCCTCGATTCGGAACTGGTACATACCGGGATCGTCAAACAGGATTCCCGATCCGCCGCCGCAGCAGAAATTGGCCTCGCGGTTGGGCGTCATCTCCACGAAAGCACCCTTCGGCACCACTGCGTTCATGATTGTCCGCATGTTGTCGGCGTGACCACAGGCCCGCGCGTAGTTGCAGGGATCGTGCAGGGTGATTTTCGAGTCGTTCCGCTTGGGATCAAGTTCGAGCAGTCCGGCTTTGATGTAGGCTTCGACCTCGTCGTGGATATGGGTGATCGGAATCTGTTTCACGGCCACCAAGTCCGCCAGGGTCGGAACGTACATCTTGGCCGCGCGCCAGCCGTGGCCGCACTCGCCCCAGACAATTTTCTTACAGCCGTATTTCTTCGCCTCCGCCAGCAGCCTGGTGACCATCTCACGCTGGATGCGGGTCTGGTCCGACAGGTAGCCGAAGTTGCCGGCTTCGGTGATCTCACTGGAGATGGTCCAGTTGGCTCCGACGTACTTGAAGAACTGGCCCGCGCCAAACAGCGTTCTCGGGTTCAACATGAAGTCGGCGGACGATGGGACGTACAGGATGTCGGAATCCGGCTTATCCACCGGAAAGTCGACCTTCAGCCCGTCGTACTCTTCCTCGATCTCCTCGGAGAGAAACTCAAGCGTGTCGATGATCCCCGCCTTGGTCAGTCCCATGTGGTTGCCGGTCCGCAAAATAGCGTCGGCGGTGGCGGTGTGAAGCTGCGGCGCGATACCCAACCAGTACAAAATCTGCCGCGCGATAAACGTAACCTCGGCGGTATCGATACCGAAGGGACACACGTGGGCGCAACGCCGGCATTCCGAACATTGGTAGAAATAGCTGTACCACTTCTCGATGGTCTCCAGGTCCAGGTCCTGGGCGCCCACCAGTCCCGGAAACAGTTGCCCCTGCACGGTGAAATACCGCTTGTAAACCTTCCGGATCAAATCGACCCGGCCGGCCGGGATATTGTTTGGATCACGCGTGCCCAGATAGGTATGACACGCTTCGGCGCACGCACCGCACTTGACGCAGGTTTCCATGGCCATTACGAAGGAACGTACTTTCAGACGAAAATCATCTATATGCCCAATGGCCGCCGCTACCTTTTCATTATCAGGTACCAGGTCCATACCCAGCTTCTTGAAAAGGGCCGCCGAAGCCCTTTTCGGCTGCCTCAACTCATTTGCACTCATTTAGAGGAACACCCCCTTTCTCAGCGACTATTTATGAAGCTGCAGCCTGGCACCCGGCAAGCCGCGCGCCGGCTCGGTGTAGGGCCGGTTGACGATCCACCGTTCCCAGAAGAATCCGAAAGAGTGCATCAACTTGCTGAACGGGAAGATAATCATCAGGATCATTACCAGGGTGTATTTTATCAGGAATAACGAGTGATCAGGCAACGGCACCGGATTGAACAGGAACAGCCCCGCCAGATACTCCCGCACCGGGGCGTAGCCCAGATGGTATTCCGGGAACAGGCGCATGATGTTGCCCACGGTGGCGATGCCGATCAGGAGGAACAGGTGCAGGTAGTCGCTTGACGAAGAGATGGCCCGGACCTGTTCGTTGGCCAGGCGCCGGCCCAACAGGTACAAAAGCGCCACCAGGAAGATGAGACCCAAGATGGTGCCGATCCAGTCCGACATAGCCAGGCTCATCTCCGCGGTGATAATCCCGGGCGCCATCACGTGGAACTGCAGACCTACCGTGTAAAAAGCCATGACGTGCCCACCCAGCATCAGGAACAGGGCGATATGCATGAACCACGCGCCGAGCCAGAGGGGCCGGTCAAACTTCAGCAGGTTCCAGAAAGTCGCGAACTGCCAGAGTATCCAGACGATCGCCTTGGACCAGGACCCGGGAAACGGCGACAACGTAATGTTGTGCACAATCCGCGGGATCATCCAGCGCCAGATCCGCCAGGTTACGCCGCTGATAAACACCACCGCCGCGATGTAAGGCAGAATCTGGCCAAGGAATAAACTCATTTGGTAACACCTCCTCTGGTTAAAATGGCCGGCGGAGGGTCGGCCTTCGGCCCTCCGGGGCCGTATATCACGCAAAACGATTAATCAACCCAACGTCAACGTCCAGTCCTCAGCAGCAGTCACTGCGCAAAACCCTCTTCCACCCCCCCGGTGACCCTTTCACTAAGCGCCTAAACCTCTTGAAGCGTGATCGATCCCGAGGGGCAGATCGTAACGCAGGTCTCACAACCCATGCATTCATCGTTGACCACCTGCGCCTTGCCGTCTACCATCGCCAAGGCTTCCGCCGGACAGGACTCGGTACATTCACCGCACCCCTCACACGTTTCCCGATCAATTGTTACCACGAACATGTCCTCCAACCCCCTCCCTGTTCAAGTTTTGTGATTATTTAGTTAGCTAGCCGGTGGTCCGGACGTCTAACCCTGGTTCGGGAAAGTACAAACAAAAACGCAGAGATTACCTTACCGGTGATGACGACAACCAGTGTAATCTCCTTTTTTTATTCGTTTGTGTTTGTCTATCTATTCGTGACCTTTGCCCATATTCCTGCTGACCGGCAACAACTTTTTTGCGGACGGAATGCCGGCCGGGAACGGCGAAACGGTTGCGCCGTCTACGATAACGGTCCGGGCCGAGCCGGATTAGTCCAAAAGAAGTTGTACCATCATCATAACACTGTTCATCGCGGCGCTACAGGAGCCTGTGGCCAAGGGCTGGTTTGACAGCATCCGACTATCCCTGATATGCTGGGTGCGGCGACGCCTGGTGCCGCCTTAATGTGTTTTTCCGTCAAGGGAGGGGAACCATGCCGATTTTTGAATTCCGCTGCCTGGAGTGCGGGAACCTTTTTGAAAAGCTGTTTCGCAATAATGAGGAAAAGGTTGCGGTGGCCTGCCCGGAATGTCGGTCCGAATCCTTTGAGCGGGTTATCAGCCGGAGCAACCACCAGTTGGGTACCGTTAAGGGTGGGAAGAAACCCAAGCTTACCACCAAGTCGTGCAGTCCGGGCAATACCTGCGCCACCATAGAAATCCCGGGACCAAGCAGGTAAGCGTTAAGGGGGTGCAGGGTTGAACAGGCCGTCTTTCAAGACCACCAGGTGTCCCTTCTGCCGCATGCCCATTGAAAGACCGCAGGAGCTTCAGTCACACCGACCCACGGAGATGCCGTTGGGGTCTTGTACATGTGGAGCTGTTTACGCCTACGACGCCACGGGACACAACCTGGGGACGGCTTACATCGAGTCCCTGGTCTTCGCCTGCAACATGGATTGGGACCTGGCGTGGAGTTTGCTGCCCGAAGAGGACTACCTGGCCAGCTTGGTGGAAAAATACGATCTTGAATCGAACTACGTCATTCCGGGGGGCGCCTTTGAGGGCCGGCGGGTCGCGGGCGCCCTGTATTTTGTCAGGCTGAATGAAGAGTTGCGGGGGATTACCCGGCAAGGTGTATGGGATAAACTGGCCCGGGGTGCCGCCGAACCGGTCGCGGTTGAACCGGGCGCTCCGACAAATGTCACCTCGTTGACCAAAAAAGATGTCGAACAATTGGTAGCCGAAAACCAGATCGAACCGCTGCTGAAAGCGGCCAGGCACGACACCAAGGTATTGCGGCACCTGCAACGCCTGCTTTACACGAGTGACACGCTGCTCCGCTTCCGTACGGCCGAAATCCTGGGCCTGGTGTCCGCAGTCATCGCCAAAAAAGAGCCGGCCGCGGTCGCCAACCTGCTCCAGGGGTTTTCCACGTCCTTCAACTACTCCGCCGCTTCGAGCTGGGGCGCGATAGACGCCATGGGTGAAGTCATCCGCTACGCACCGGACCTCTTTGCCGGTTATATTCCGGTGCTCTATCAGTTCTTGCTGGACGATGCGCTCCGGCCCCAAACCCTTAGGGCCATGGGTAGGATCGCCAACGCCAGACCGGACTTGATCCGGGTGGCAGTCCCCAGGCTCTTGCCCTTTCTCGACGACGCCAACCCGGAAACCAGGGGGTACACGGCGTGGATTCTCGGCAGTGTAACCGCCTCCGAAGCAAAGCTGGGGTTGGCAAGTATCGGCAATCAGGAGGATGAGGTTGAGATCTACGAACAGGGCGGAATCGTCAGAAAAACGGTCGGCCGGCTGGCGGCGGAAGCCCTGGAGAAGATACAGGTGGGGCACTGAAGCAATAAACCAGCCCAGCGGCAGGTTATTGGATTTTCTTTATGGGGTCTTGGAACAAGGCCCCTTTTTGCCGGCAGGTTAAAGGTTTTCGGCAATGAGATCGGCGACGTCCGTCTTGATGGACTTGGAAACGGCAACAAGCAGGGACGCCCTTTCCGTAGGGGCCCGCCCCGCTTTCTCCAAGAGTTCAACCGATAACCGGTAAAGGTTCTTGTAGACGGCGTCCAGGTCGAAAGCCGGGTACGGTTCGCCCTTTTGAAACCCGGTCTGACCGCATACAAACGCCCGGCCCTGGATCTTCGTGGGAACACCGTAGATCCGGCAGGTAATCGGCCTGAACGGGTAAAGGATGCACTCCTGCCGGTCGTTCAAAAGCGGACACCTGATCCTTTCCCGGCCCAGAGTGTAGGCCTGCAGTTCCGGGTCGTCTTGGTGGTCCGCCATGCCTTTTTCCAGTACCGCCAAAGCCTTGTCCGCCTTGTTTGCTCTGGCCAGTGCTTCCTGTTTTTTCTCGCTGTCCAGTTGGTCAAAGTGATGTTTCAGGTAAACCGATTCGATCAGGAACAAGCCGAACACGGCGTAACAGCAATCATCGCAGTAGAGCCGGCATCGGACCTGGTCGCCGTAATCCCGCTCCACCGCCTGGAAAGCTTCGTCCGCACCGGCCGCCAACTGTTCGTACGCTGCAAACAAGTCATTGTACATTATCTTCGTCCTTTACGGTTGACGATAAGGTTCCAGTTGCTTCAGGAAATCGGGATGGACTTCAAAACCCTGGCTGAGGGCGATGTCCACGTGTTCAAGCGCCTTGGCGAAGTCCTGCTTGGTGAAGTAGGCAAAGGCGAGGTTGTTGTGCCCCAGCGAAAACTCCGGGGCCAGTTCCACCAGCTTCTCGCCGGCCTGAATCGCCTTGTCGACTTCCCCTTGCTGGAGATAAGCGTTCGCCAGGTTGGTCCAGGCCTGGACCACGCGCGGGTTCAACTCGATGGCCTTTTCCAGCGCCTCGATCGCTTCCCCGGTCCGGGCCATCTGCAGGTAGGCGAAACCGAGGTTGGCGTAGCCGCGGGCATAACGCGGCTCGATCTCGATGGCCTTCTTGTTGGCGCCGGCCGCACTTTCCATGTCGCCCTGCTTGAAAAAGATATAACCAAGATTGACGTAGGCCTCAAACATGCGGGTGCCATTCTCGATGGCTTCTTCAAAATGTTCGCACGCCTCGTCGAATTTACCCTGCTCCATCAGGCTGACGCCCAGATTATAAAACGCCGTGGCACATTCCGGTTTTTGTTTCAACAGCCTCTTCTGCTCGGCGATGAACGCGTCGGAACTCTGCGGAGTCCGCAAGATATCCGTCCCTCCTCGTTTCAGGCCAAGAAACCAGGGAAAGGGGCTGCCTCCATCCCGGACGGCAGCCCCTTTTACTACCCTGTAAAGGATGGCCTGGGTAAAGCGTTAATGGTCTTCCGTGATGCCCCTGCCCTTCAGCCCGTACATAGTGGTGCTGCCGGTGGAGAAGTAAATCAGCGTACCATCGTTAATCAGGGCTGAACAGGCCTTCTTGATCTGCAGGGTTTTGGCTTCGGGAATCTTCTGCTTTACGGCCTTTTCAATGTCCTTGAAGTAGAACTTGGTCTTAGTCTTTCCGCCTTCCAGGAATTCAATAATCGCACTCTTGAGCTCTTCCATTGATTACATCTCCCTTATTGACTTCGACAATTAGTCGTCAAGCCCAGGATCGGCCGCCCTGGAGACCGCCCAGGCCAGGTCGGTGTATTTGAACTGCGTGCTCGTCCGCCAGGTGTCGTACGCCAGCCGGTAGTCGTCGATCAGGTGATCGCTGAACGGCAGGTTGCACTTCTCGAAGAACTTCTCCCAACCGATCCGTGCGGCCCAGTCGCCGATACGCTCGTACTTGTTGGCGTCCGCCGCGTACGCTTCGATGATCTGCCGGACCGTCCCCACCACTTCCGGGAACCGCGGGAAGTTGTTCGGCAGGAACGGGACGACGACCTTGGAGAACTTGGGCATACTGATCCGGTTGGACAGCTTGCCGCCCGCCAGCACCACCACGCCGTCGCCTTCCTTGTCGGCCAGCGGCAGCGCGGGACACATGGTGTAACAGTTGCCGCAGAACATGCAGCGCTCTTCCTTGATCTTGACCGTCTTCAGGCCGTCCTCGGTCTTGGCTGGGGAAATGGCCGCCGTCGGACAGGCCGCGATCGCCATTGGCAGCTCACAGACCTTGCCGATAACCTCATGGTCAATAACCGGCGGCTTCCGGTGGTAGCCCAGAAGCGCGATGTCCGAGCAGTGCACGGCGCCGCACATGTTCAGGCAGCAGGCCATGGAAACCCGGACCTGGGCCGGCAGGTCCATGCTGGTGAAGTGTCCGAACAGTTCATCCATGATCGCCTTGACCATCGAAGAAGCGTCGGTCGCCGGCGTGTGGCAGTGGATGAACCCCTGGGTGTGGACGATATTAGTGACGCCCGCCCCGGTGCCGCCGATGGGGAACTTGTAGCTGCCGGAAACGAACTTGCGGCTCCACAGGTCCTGTTTCAGAGCCCCCAGCTTCTCAGGGTTGGTTACCAGGAACTCGATGTTGTTGCGCGTGGTAAACCGGACGAAGCCGTCACAGTGCTTGTCGGCGATCTCGCAGATCTCCCGCAACAACTGTACGGTCATGAACCGCATGCCGCCGCAACGCACGGTGAAAACCTTGTCGCCGGTTTCGGAAACGTGCACCAGCACGCCCGGCTCCAGAATGTCGTGGTAAGCCCACTTGCCGTAGTTTTTCTGGATCACTTCGGGGAAGGTCTGCCAGAAATGGCGCGGGCCGATATCAGTGATCCGGTTTTCCAGGGGCTTCTCCGGGTTAAATCTGCCGAGTTTATCAGTTGATAACGCCATACTACTCAACCTCCTATCTCTTGTGTCTCTTCCGGAACTCGTTGATATCCCGCTGGAATCCACCCGGCACGTCCTCTTCCTTCCAGAAGATGTACGGGTTGCTCCGCGGCTCCTTCACCATCTGCGGCGCAGCCGGCACTTCAAGGATTTCGAGGAACTTGGGCAGGCCGACACGCTGGACCGTCTCACCCAGGCGCTCGCGGTTCTTGCCCTCTTCCATCCACCACTCGAATACCTTTTCGATAACTTCCTTGATGTTGTCGTACGGCGGCTCGGCCTTAATGAACGGAATGACCAGCGTCGACATCTGCGCGCCTTCCAGGATCGGGGCCTTGGCGCCGAACAGCATGCTGATGCCGGTGTCGGTTCCGGGCCTCAAAGCCCGCGGCATGGTGTTGATGCAGTGCATGCACCGGGTGCAGTTGGCATTGTCTATGACCAGCTTGCCGCCTTCCAGCGACATGCAGCCGGTCGGGCAGAGGTCAATGACTTCCTTCTGGATGTCAAACTTGCCCCAGTCCCGGCCTTTGTGAGCGCCGGCGTTGGGCGCGTACTCCCCGGCGATATATCCTTGAACAGCATTCTGATCGATCCGGATGTCGTCCCGCCAGGTGCCGATGAAGGCGATGTCCGAACGGGCGATGGACGCCACGCAGCCGTTGGGGCAGCCGTCGAACTTGAATTTGAACTTGTACGGGAAGGCCGGGCGGTGCAGCTCGTCCTGGTAGTGCATGGTCATTTCGTAGCACATCGCCTGGGTGTCATAGCAGGCGTACTCGCAACGCGCTTTGCCGATGCAGCAGGACGGGGTACGCAGGTTCGAACCGGAACCACCCAGGTCCGTATCCAGCACGTGGGCCATTTCCTGGAAGAGCGGCTCCAGCTGGTCGGTGATGGTGCCGAGCAGCACCAGGTCGCCGGTGGAACCGTGCAGGTTCAGCAAGCCGCTGCCGCGGTATTCCCACAGGTCGGCCAGACCCTTGAGAAAGTCGGTGTCGTAAAACTTACTGGCCGGTTGGTTGACACGAACGGTGTGGAAGTGAGCAATGGCGGGATACTCTTCCTGCAGGTCGGAGTAACGGCCGATCACGCCGCCGCCGTACCCGAAGACGCCGACGATGCCGCCGTGTTTCCAGTGCGTCTCGCCGTGTACGAAAGAGAGCTCGAGCTGACCGAGCAGGTCCTCAATGACGTCCCTGGGGATTAGCACGCGGCCGTCCGCCAGTTTCCGCCGGTGCAGAGCCCCTTGTTTGGCATCGGCCACAAAGCTGGGCCATGGCCCCTTTTCCAGGTCTTCACACATCGGGATGTCGTGCTTTATCTTAAAATTCTTCAGTTCCTCTTCGGTGGTACTGTTCAGCTCGGCGTCGGAGTATAGGCGGATCTCTTCGTAGTTTATCTTTTTCTGTGGCCGTTTCGGCTCAAAAGCCATACTAAAACCTCCTTATAGCTGGTTAAGTTTAGGCCCCGGAAACACTTAAGAACTGGTTCGGATACACCTCCCTCCCAAAACACAATCCGGCACTTACCAGAGAACCCCAGAACCCTGTATGAACTCTGCCTTTTTGCCCGGTCCAATGGATGTAAGCTGCTGTTTAGAGAACTCCTCAGATGCTTGGTATTCAACTCAATCATATTTAACACCGGCGGAGCTTGTCAACCATCCGAACCGAGCCGCCTACCCCGCGTGAACCTTGTCCTCCTAAAACGCTTTACCACCTTCCCTCTGACTGGATGGTACAGTGCATAGGCAAGATTCGGCAAAAAGGCATGGAAAACCAACCCAGTTCCCCCAATACGAAAGCCAATCCGTACGCTTGGAGGATACCAAAGGCTGGACAAGTATGAATGGGTCTGTGATATAGACATGCTACCCTTTCTTCTGCAAAAGACTTCGTTATGCTTTCTGTGATTCCTGCTTGTGAAGGGGAATTTTTTTATATGACCATAATTTCACAAGTGGTAAGGTTCGCCCCGAATGATTTTCAGGGCCCGGTAGATTTGTTCCAGGAGCATCAAGCGGAAGAGTTGGTGCGGGAAGGTCAGGCGGGAGAAGGACAGTACCAGGTGTGCCCGGGCACGAATGCTGTCGTCGAGTCCGAGGGGGCCCCCGATGACAAAGGTGAAGTGGCTCCGGCCCGTAAGCGCCTCCCGGTCCAACACCTGGGAGAACTCCACCGAATCAAGCATTTCGCCGCCGGGATCCAAGGCGACCAAAAAGGTGTCTTCCCGGATGAAGCGGCCCAACCTTTCAGCTTCGGCGGCCAGGACCAGCCGCTTCTTCGACTCGGCCGGGCGGGCGCTGAACCCGGTTTCGGGCACCACCGTCACCGTAACCCGGGCGTAGGGCTTCAGGCGGCGAAGGTATTCCTCCACGCCCCGGTCCAGGTAGCGCTCCTTCAGCTTGCCCAAGGCCAGGATCTCAATCCGGATCATTTCACTTGTACTCGACCGCGGCACCCAGGCTGTTGAGCCGAACCCCAAAGTCCCGGTAACCCCGGGCAATAAAATGAGCGTTGTGGATTTCAGTGGTGCCCTCGGCCATCAGCCCGGCAATCACCAGGGCGGCCCCGGCCCGCAGGTCGGTGGCTTTGACCGAGGTCCCCTGCAGCCGCGTCGTGCCCTCGACGATCCCGACCCGCCCCTCCACCTTGACCTGGGCACCCATCCGGCGCAGTTCCTGGGCCACCTGGAAACGGTTCTCGAAGATGTTTTCCACAATGATACTGGTTCCCTTAGCCGTGGACAGGAGGCTCATCATCTGCGACTGCATGTCGGTCGGGAAACCAGGATAGGGCATTGTCTTGATGTTGATCGGCAGAAGCGGCTCCGGCGTCGAGACCCGGATGGTGTCCTCGGCCTCCTCCACCCGCACGTTGGCCTCGCGCAGCTTGGCGCTGAGCGGCTCGAGGTGGGGCGGGATCACATTCTCCAGGGTGACGTCCCCGGCCGACGCAGCGGCCGCGACCATCAAGGTGCCGGCTTCGATGCGGTCCGGGATGATACTGTAACGTACCGGTTTTTCCAACACCGGCACTCCGTCGATCCGGATGACATCGGTACCGGCCCCGCGTATCCTGGCACCCATGGCGTTCAGAAAGTTGGCCAGATCGACCACTTCCGGCTCCTTGGCCACGTTTTCGAGGACGGTCTGACCCTCGGCCAGCACCGCGGCCATCATCAGGTTCTCGGTGGCCCCCACGCTCGGGAAGTCCAGGTAGATCTTGGCCCCCTGCAGCCGGCCGGAAACCCGTCCCTCGATATAGCCGCTGCGGATGTCCAGGTCCGCGCCCAGTCCGGTCAAACCCTTGAAATGCAGATCCATCGGGCGGCTGCCGATATTGCAGCCCCCGGGCAACGATACCCGGGCCAGGCTCTTGCGAGCCATCAGCGGCCCGAGCAGCAAGTTGGAGGCCCTGAGCTTCTTGGCCAGTTGGTATGGCGCCTCGCCGCCCAGTTGCGCCGTGCCGGAAATGTGGAGTACGTCCTCGGCGAGCCAGTAGGCGTGCAGGCCCAAGCATGCGATGATCTCCAACATCACCCGGACGTCACTGATGTTGGGGATGTTTTCAAGAACAACCTCGTTTTCGGTAAGGATACAGGCGCACAAAATGGCCAGGGTGGAGTTCTTGGCCCCACTCACCCTGATCCGGCCCTTGAGCGGCCGCCCACCGCGCACGACCAGCTTCTTCAAGGTTTGCTTGTCTCCCTGTTGGTCGGATGCTTGTTTAATATTCACCCGGGCCTGATTTATTCCTACCCGTACGATGCCCAAGCTTTCCACTCTCCGTCCATAGTATTGAGGTCAATGTCCAGCACCCGCTCCAACGCCTCCCCGAGGCCCTCTCCCCGGCCGAACGCTTCCAGCATCTGGACTACGGCGTCCCAACCATGGGTTTCCACCAGATAGACCAGGATGCTGAAAGACTGGTGATAGGCCAGGTGCTGATCCTCCAAAGAATCAAACGACGCCAGTTCGGCAAAGGAATAGGCCCGGTCCAACGGGAAGAAGCGCGCCTCCCCGAACTGGAAGCCCGTAAGAAGATACTCCTGGTATTGTGCCACACCTTCGTTAAACCAGCGGGGACAGTTGCCCCGGGTAAGGTGGTCCACAAAAAGGTGCGTTATTTCGTGCGCCATGGGGCCCAGATCTGCAAAAGCCCGGTACGGGTCCTGTTCTTCCCCGGGATCAATCCAAGTGTACGGGGCCAGCACCCGGATGCTCCCCGCCCAGTACACCCCCATAGTATTGGCATCGGCCGGCCAGCCGAAACTGCGGTTGAGGCTCTCCCGGTCGTTATACAGCAAGACGGGGATCGAACCATGAATGTCCAGGCCGAAACTCTCGGCCAAGGCCGGGTAGAAACCTTCGGCGGCGTCGAGAATCATCTCCGCCTCACGCTGCTGCCCGTCCCGGTGGAAAACAATGAACCGTTCCCCGGCCAGGGCGTTCATCCCCAAGGAATGGTACCAGACCAAACCTCGTTTATTGATTTCCCGGATCAGGGAATTCATATACAAATTAGTAACCGCGGGTAATTTTATCAATAACAACGAACTGACTAGTAAGAACACCATTGTCAGCCTGGTCGCAAAACGGGTTTTTCGGGACACCTGCTCCCCCCCCCTGCCGTGGCTGTCCCCCACAAACGCGGCAAATGTCCGGTGTTCGAACCGCCGGACCTCACCGCAAATTATAACCCTGTTTCTCGACTGCGGCCAAGAGGTATTTGTTCTCAAAAAGGAAACCGGTCATTCGTAATGACCGGTTTCCTTCGCCCGCCACTCCTCGACCAGAACCCGGGCGTGCTCCAAGTCGGGACCGGAATCGCCCAGGGAAAGGAGCCGCTCCAAGGCCTGGACCGCGCCCGGGTAGTCCTCTTGATAACCCAACGCAAGCCCGTAGAGGTACAGGCCCCACCGGTGGTCGGGATTAGTCCGCAAAAGAGCTTCCAGGTGCTCCACCGTCCGGTCGTAGTCCTGCATGTCGAGATGCATCTCCGCCAAGTGGAGCCGCGCCGGCTGGTTGCCCGCGTCCAGGACCAACACTTCTTCGAGGAGCCCAATAGCCCGCCCGTAGTCCATCATCGCCCTGTACTGCACGGCCAGCTGCACACGGCCGGCGACATCCTCGGGGTTGTCTGACACCTGTTTTTCAAGCTCCTGCATTTCCCGGGCGAAACTATCCGACGGAGAGGCCGGCGCGGAACTATCGCCCGCCGGTTGTTCCAGGCTGCCGCCCATTCCCCAGATCCCGGCCACTGACGATCCCACCAAACCAAAGCCGATGATGAGCAGGATCGCCCAGAAAGCAACCTTCTGCCAGGTTTTCCGCGGTCGACGCATGGTTATCACCTGTTTCCAGAATACAGATTCAAAAAGTCGGTATTAAGAAAATCCGGGAATGCGCCATTCCACTCGCAAACCATCCTGGTTATTATATCATTTCGGGCCGCCGGATCAAAACAGGACCGGAGTCCCAAAACAAGGGAGTCAGAGTTCACAACCCGTTTTCAAGTATTCGGAATGACTTCGACTCGTTCCCGAATCCCGGATTCTGAATTCTGACTCCAGACTTCTGCGATTCTGTTTTAATTCCTTGTCTCCCTTTACAAATAATTCAAGGGGTTCTGTGGTTGCCCGTTGACGATGACTTCGAAGTGCAGGTGTGGGCCGGTGGAATTGCCGGTGCTGCCGACGGCGCCGATGTACTGCCCCCGTTGGACCTCCAGCCCGACGGACACCGCGGCGGAGGACAGGTGGGCATACCGGGTGACCACTCCGTTGCCGTGACTGATATCGACCGTAATGCCATAACCGCCGTGCCAACCGGACCGGATCACCTTTCCGCCTTCGGCGGCGACCACCGACGCACCCCGTGACGCGGCGATGTCGATACCGGTGTGCATGCGGCCGCCACGCATTCCAAACGGGGAGATTACGCCGCCCCCCGTGGGCCAGGCCAATTGCCCGCTTCCGCCGCGGGAAGCCAATACGATCTTCGAACCGCTGACTTCCACCCGCGTAACCGGCGCCGTGATCCGGCGGGCGTCCAAACGCTCCTGCGAGACCAGGCGACCGTTCCGGCGGGTCACCAAGTAGGTGACCTCCTCCACCCCGGGCGCGCCGGGCTCCAGGACTTTGCGCTGACCGGCCGGCAGGTTGGGATCCCGCCGCACGCTGGTCTGATAGGGTATCTCTTCCGTTTCGACCACCTGCGCGGTGGTTACCACCGTCAGAAGCGGTTTCTCCCGGGCGATGATCAGCTCCTCACCGATACGCAGGACGCTGTTTTCCTTGACTCCGGGATTTGAAGCCAGAAGTTCACGCACGGTCAAGTCATACTTCTCGGCGACGTCCCAAAGGGTGTCACCTTCGCCCACGATATGTTTCTGTACATTCTCGATATTCTCCCGTGCCAGGCGCACGGCTTCTTCAAGGTCAATGATCTCGTCGCTCCGGACCTTCAGTCCAACCATCCCGACCTCTTCCAGGAACCTGGCCTCGGCCCCTTCCTCGACGGAATAGGATTGAACGACCCGGGCGACAAACTCACGCGCCGCGGCGCGGTCCGCAAAAACGAAGTGCCTCTCCCCGTCAATGAGCAGCCCCACGGCATCCTGAGCCAAGCCCAAGGCCTCGACCAACATTTCTTCGAGCTCGTGGGCGTTAACCAGGGGAAGTTCACCATTGTTAAGTGTCCGCACGGCTTGCACCCGGCTCCCGGCGGCCGCCGGACCCCCAATGCCGCCGTACTGGTGCCGCACACCGGCGAGGGCTTCATTTACCTCTTGATAATCAGAAACCCGGGCCACCGGTTCACCGTCAACCGACACCGCCCAGGTTCCATTATTAGCGGACACGGCACTACTCGCCAACACAACCAGACACAGCAGAAAAACAACTATACCAAGAGGATTGGGACGACGGATCCGCGGAGACGTCCTGCGATATCGCCTCAGGTACAAAATCCCCTTCCCCTCCCTTATCCAAAACTGCCACACACGGCTAGTCGGCATTCTAGCACAGACCGTGCCTGTCCGTCCAGGAATTAAATTCCAGATTATATCGTTTTTTAACCTTCCTGACGCCCACATTGTCGGCCACTCTTGCTCGCTTGCACAAATAGGGCCGCTTCCAGTCGTGACCGCATGGTCGCACAGGCCAGCCGGCTGGGCTTCAGAATCGAACCGTTTTCCAGATAGGCATGTGCATGGCAACCCCCGCTGCAAAGGAATTTGGCCCAGCAATCCACACACTCTTCCTTCGCGTAAACGTGGGCATGCCGGAAACCCTCCACCAGGTTGCGGCGGACGATCCCCGCGGAAACGTCGCCGAGCAAAAACTCGCTTTTGCCGATGAACTGGTGACAAGGATAAATGGCCCCGGCGGCGTCAACGGCCAGATAGGCATGTCCGGCCCCACAACCGGACAACCGTTTGGGCAGACACGGTCCCTCGTCCAGGTCAAGCTCAAAATGGAAGAACCGGATGGCGGGGTTCTCACGCGCCAGATCCAGATATATTTCCGCCAGCCGTGCGTATTCGGCATGCACCCGGGCCAGGTCTTGCTTCCTCAGGGCGTAATCCGCACAGGGCAGGGCCACGACCGGTTCCAGCGAGATGTTTGAAAACCCGAGGCCGGCCAGATAACGGAAGTCTTCGGCAAAGTCCAGGTTGTTGCCGGTGAAGGTTCCCCGGACGTAGTAGTAACCACGCGGCCCGGCCCAGGCCTCCCAGTCGGCTACATACTGCTTGCTGCCATGGAGGACGGCCCGGTGGGATCCCTTGCCCCCGGGAGCGGGGCGCAACCGGTCATGTACTTCGGGACGGCCGTCCAGGCTCAGCACTACGTTGATTTCGTTTTCCAACAAGAACCGCCGTATCTCCCGGCCGAGCAACAACCCGTTGGTGGTAACGGTAAAACCGACTTGTTTGCCAGCCAGCGCCGCCTGTTTCCGGGCGTAGTGGACCGTCTCCCGGATCACCGAAAAATTCAGGAGCGGTTCTCCGCCGAAAAAATCAATTTCCACGTGACGGCGCGCCCCGGAACCGCTGATCAGGAAATCCACCGCCCGGCGCGCCACCGGCGCCTCCATCAGTTTTTTGGGTGTCCCCGGAGCCCCGGCAAAACAATAACGGCACGCCAGATTGCAGTGATGAGCCATGTTCAGGCACAGCCCCTTGACCTGTGAAGGCGCGGGTGCGTATTCGGCATAAGGGTCCGGCGCAAAAAGCAGTTCCTGTGCGCGCAATTCTTCGATTTCCGCGAGTGCGCCGGTGATGTCCGCAACCGGATACCGGTTTCCGAGTCGTCGGACCGCTTCGCCGGGATCGTTCCAACCGTTAGACAAGATGCTCCAGGCCATTTCGTCGACCTCGTGCAAAACCTGGCTGTGGCCGTCGAAGACCAGGCGCGTTCCGTTCATGGCAAAACAATGCACCAAAGCTAAATCCCCACCAATTTCACGCAATTGCATCCTATGCACCCGTCCGGCCGATTAGAAGAACACCCTGAAAAAGCATCCGGAACGCACGGATACCCGGGAACACCGGGTACCGGTCCAAGCTATTGTTTTTTTTCCTTGAGGCAGACCTGGTTGCCGACGGTACAGGACGTCTTGCATGCCGACTGGCAGGACGTTTGGCACTCCCCACAGGCCACCTCTCTACGCCGCCACAACACCCGCCGGTTGACCGTCCGGACGTGCTTGCCCAATTTCGCTCCCTCCCTCGGGCTTCTTTAATTCAAACAAGGTGTCAACTGACCGAAACCACTGAGAAACCCATGTTTTCAATCTCGGACACCAGCGGGCCGGCGTCGCCCAGGCTCAACCGGAACACCAGGTGGAACCGTTCCTCGTCCCGCCGCATACAAACCACGCTGATGATGTTTATCCCTCGTTCCTTGAAGAACTGCGTAATATCGGCCAGGACGCCGATCCGGTCCTTCGTGTCGATGACCAGCCTGGTGCCCGCCTTGCCTAACCCGAACAGGCGCGCCAGAGCCTCCACCATGTCCGTCTGGGTGACGATGCCGGCCAGGGTCCCGTCATCCACCACGAGGAGACTGCCGATCTTGTGTTCGCGCATGATCTTGGCCGCTTCCTCGATCGGCAGATCCGGTGGAACCGAGATCGGGTCCTTTACGAGAGCCTCGCGCACGGTCACTTTGGCCAAAACGTAGTTCAGTTCGTGCATACTCAACGTCGTGGCCGGGGACGGCGACACCTGCAAGAGACCGCGCTCGGTCACCAAACCGGTCAGACGGGTCCCCTGTACTACCGGCAGATGGCGTACTTTTCGCCGGGCCATAATCTCCAGGGCTTGAAAAATCGGCGTATCCGGGGTGATCGTGATTGGGTTGTTTGTCATGCAGTCCCTTACAAACATGGCGATCGCCACCCTCAATAGGTTTTGTTTACATTATAGCCCCCGGAAAGATGAAAGACAAGGATAACTCAAGGTATTTCAACCGCGGCGGCGCCGGCAAGGAGTATACTGTGTATAAAAGTTGGAAAAAGGCCTCAAATGGTTGAGAGGCCTTGACAATGTATGATAGATTGGAGCGGGTGACGGGGATCGAACCCGCAACCCCCAGCTTGGGAAGCTGGTGCTCTACCGTTGAGCTACACCCGCATTTTCGGTTGTCGGTATGCGCCCCGTGTCTTCCTTCCGCCGGTTAGATCTCTGACTTCCGGCGTCTGACTTCTTTTTTGGTGACCCCAGCGGGATTCGAACCCGCGTTACCGGCGTGAAAGGCCGGTGT
>JACUUW010000150.1 GCA_014859075.1 Desulforudis sp. | reverse complement strand
CCGACACCGGGAATCTCCCCAGACTCTTGATGGGCTCCCCGAGTTCCAGCTTCTTGCGGTCGATCTTCAGGCCGTGACGGGCCGCCAGCACCACGGCGATATCCTTGTTCCCAACCGAGCCAAAGAGTTTGCCGCCCTCCCCGGCCCGGGCCGGGACACGCACGGTGAGCCCCTTCAACTCGGAAGCGAGCTTGCGCGCCTGCGTCACCAACCGATCAGCCTTCTGTTCTTTGGCCTCATCCCGCCGCGCCAATTCCTTCAGCCGTCCGGCGGTAGCCTCCTGCGCCAGGCCCTTGGGAATCAGGAAGTTGCGGGCGTAACCTTCAGCCACATTGACCACCTCGCCCCGGCCGCCCAGGCCGGCCACATCCTTCAACAGCACCACTTTCAACGCTTGTCCCCCCTTCGCTCGTACCAGGCCCGACAGTCGATCCAGGTATCCACTAAACCCGCCAGCGCCAGAACCGTCAGGTTAAACGGCCAACAGACCAGGAATCCCACCAGCACCAGTAACTTCAGCCACCGGGGACCAGACAGCGCACGGTGGAAGTAAGCGGCCAGGGTCAGACCGCCCAGCAACAAGGCGATGACCATCACGAACAAGACGTTCTTCCCCGCCACGGCCAGGGGATAAACCGCCCACTGGTCGCCGACCAGGGTCAGCGCCAGCCCCGCAATCAACACCCAGATTACCGGCCAGGGCAGGCGCCACCGCTGAAACTCCGGTCCCGGGCTCCGCAGGTAGTCCAGGCGGCGCAGGATTCCGGCCGTCAGAAAAAACCCGGCCCAGGCCACGATGATCGCCGATACGATAAAGCTCCCGGGCATGAGCAGGGCCGTAATCTCGGCGACCTGTTCGAAAAGTTCCGGATGATCCCCCGTCACCACACCGGCGGCGGTCATTTCACCGGGGGTTTGTCCCGTGACCAGGAACGCCACCGCCAAGCTGAATCCGCCCAAGAGGAGGGCCATGACAACACCGGCTCCCAGGATTTTCTGGTGGGCGACCCGGTTCTTGAAACAGAGACCGTAGAAGAGGCCCAATACGCCGAACTGAAGCAGGATCATCACGGTGTCAAGAGCACCCGGGAACCAGACGGCCAACAGCGCGGACAGTACGAGCACCGTCAAGGCGTGCACGGCGGTATGCCGGTTGGTGAGGACCGCCATCATCAGGGTGATCCCCAGCCCACAGGCCAGGAGCAACACCGGGATCAGCAGGCCGATCAAGGCGAGTACGGTACATGCCAGAATCTGGGAAACCCCTTGGCGCAGGGTTCCCGGCTGAAACAAAGGAATCACCCCGTTTTTATCTGTGCCAGAAGAAGCGTTTACACCCTGTTACAGATTCGCCGGAACCGCCCGCATTCCTGCGCTCCAAGCAAAAAGCGCCGGTACGGCGCTTTTGCGGCGTTATCTACAGTGTACTTGCAGCCTAATCGAGGGAATAGGGTAAAAGGGCCATATTCCGGGCTCGTTTGATGGACACCGTAAGCATCCGCTGGTGGTGCGCGCAGTTGCCGGTGATCCGCCGCGGCAAAATCTTGCCGCGTTCGGTGATGTATTTTTTCAGCCGGAGCGCGTCCTTGAAATCAATGACGGCAATTTTGTCGACGCAAAAACTGCAGATCTTTTTCTTGCGCCGACCCCGGTCACGTCTCATGCTCTTACCTCCTCAGAAATTAAAACCCTAGAACGGCAGTGGTTCGTCGTCGTCGGAGAAGTCTATTTCGTCACGGAAAGACGACTCTTCTCCCGGACCCTGGGCCTCCTGGCCACCCGGGCCTTTGGCCCCATCCAGGAAGCGGACGTTGTCGGCCACAACCTCGGCCACCTTGCGGCGAATCCCCTGGTTGTCATCGTACGCGCGGATTTCCAAGCGGCCTTCCACGGCCGCGAGCCGCCCCTTGCCCAGATACCGGGCGCACAATTCCCCCAGTTTACGCCAGGCCACCACGTCGATAAAGTCGGTGCCCCGGTTCCCCTGTTTATCCAGAAAAGGCCGGTCAATGGCCAGGGAAAACTTGGCCACCGGAGTACCGCTCGGCGTGTAACGAAGCTCCGGATCACGTGTCAGCCGCCCGATAAGAATTACCCTGTTCAACATTGTACCACCGCCCGGTTCTTTTTTTTATTGGTCAAGCCGGATTATTATGTGGCGCAGCACCCCGTCGGTGATCCGAAACACGCGGTCGAGCTCCTTCGCTACCGCATGTGCGGCCCGGCACTTCAACACCACATAGTACCCTTCCCGGTAATCATCGATCTCGTAGGCCAGGCGCTTCACACCCCACGGGTTGAACTCGATGATCTCGCCGCCCCCGTCGGTGATAATTTTGCTGATTCTCTCAACCAGTTGCGTGGTTCCTTCCTCTTCAAGGTCCGGCTTCAAGATATACATTACCTCGTACTGCCGCATCTTAACACCTCCTCCCTGTGGACTGAACGGCCCCGTGCGGGGCAGGGCGGAAAAAACAGGGGCAAACTCTCATACATCATAGCTTAATCTGCCACCGGGGTCAAGACGCATTCCAGAATATGTCGGAGACAGGGACAAGAAGAAACCCTCCGGTTGCGTTCCGGAGGGTCCGTCAAGCATCGCACCGCCTTGTCTACATCGGCTCGCGCCCCTTTCCGATCGATTCAAATGAAAAATCATCAACCCCGCTGGAAAGCCCTACAGGTGGCGATCCAACATTTCCCGGGGAATAGCGGCCCGCCGGCGTGCCGGCGTGCCGGAACCCGGATGGTTAATTGCCCGTTTCAAAAGCCAGATCCCGGTGACGGTGATTAAACCCGTCAACAACAGGGCCGTCTGCGCGCCCGGATTCACCCAATCACGCAGCGTCAACGCGGCGCCGGCCAACAGGTCCGCGATCCGGCCGAGAAAGTGCACCTGGTTTTCAACCAGAACGCCGGCGGCAAAAACGGCCGCGGCGACAACAACGGACCGGCTCAGGCCGCCCGTGCTTCTGTAGGACCAGACCCGGTCCCAGGCGGCCACCACCCCACGGGCGGCCCGAATCATGAGTCCGTCCCGCTCCGGCAAAGATTCGCCGAAGTCATCGTCCAAGTCAGGATAGTAATAATCGTCCTCTTCCTCGTGGTAAGAATCCCACACCGGTTCTTTGTGCACCGGTTCCTTCCGAAGCCGTGATCTCCTTATCGTTTCTCTTTTCGGTTCCACAACCTGGTACTGGGTACGGCGGCCGTACCCCAGGTTTACACAGGCCCAATCGGTCACCGGTTCGGCGCCTCCCCGCCGGTCCAGACCGGCATCCCCGACAGCCTGGCGCCGACTATCCCGAATCCGGTATTTTCGGACCCGGGGATAGCCGATATCTTCCGTTGTTCTGGCCATACGCTTTGTGTCCTCCCCTCTCCGGGAAGGCCGAAACGGCACGGTCATCCCGGCCCTGGCCTTCCCCGAGATACTTACCGGAAGCGGATTTATCATTGTTTCCGGCAACTTGCACTTTCACCCCAATGCAAGTTGACGATTGAATGAACATGGGTTTGTGCTGGGCCCTTCCCCCCGTTCAGGTACGCAGACACAGCCACCATCTCTTTCTCGGCGTGCCGGCACCTGCCGGTATGGGCAGTTTCAAGATCTCACGTATGTTTCGCAACCTGGGGAGCAGTCGAATGGTCAGACCGGTCAACGCGGAGCCCGCCAGTAAAACCGCAGGGACCAACGGATTAAGCCAATCCGTCTCCGGCCGGGCAAGAGGCTCCACCTGCCCCGAAACCGTACCGCCGCAATACCCGGAGAGTTGGGCCGCCATCAGGCTAAGCCCAAGCACCAGGACTGCCGCCAGGGCCTTGAACCACCAACCACGCATCCGCGCACGCATTCCCAACACGCTCTCACCCCCGGGCCGTGGCTATGTATCAACAGCTGCACCGGCATTGTCTCTTAACCTGAGTCTTGTGGCAGGCTCAAAGGATACCTGCCGACCTCGGGGTTTGGCTATGCAGTTGTTCAAGGTGCTCGATTGATCCTCACAATTTGAGTCCGGGAGGGTGATCTGATTCTTGCTTTCACCGGACAGGCCTCCCCTCGTTGCCCGGGCCCAAGGCATTTTCCATATCATACCATGAGACAGCAACTTCATCCTAACGCGATATGCATTAAATATCGCATCATAGCTTGTCCTTACGAGTTATTTCATGTACACACACGTTTTTTGGGATAATCTTACAAATAGGGGGCGGGGTGAGTAATGTCACGTAGGCAAACGTGTATGACTGAGACCGGAGGCTGGTTGGGGTTGTGCATTGATTGAGGTTAGATCGAGTGATGCTTACGTGGTGACGTTGAAACGAAAATGGATGATGTCGCCGTCTTGAACCTGGTAGCCGCGGCCTTCACTGCGCACCAGACCCTGCTCCCGGGCGGCGGCCGGACCGCCGGCCTTCTCCAGTTCATCAAAGGAAACTACCTCGGCCCGGATGAACCCGCGCGCAAAATCAGTGTGAATCTTCCCGGCGGCCTCCAACGCCGCCGTAGTCTGCCTGACCGTCCAGGCGCGCAGTTCGGGTGGACAGATAGTAAAAAAGGTGACCAGGCCCAGCAGGCGGTACCCGGACCGGATCAGGACGTGAAGCGCGGGTTCGTCCAGACCCGCATCGCGCAGAAAAAGCTCCTGATCGTCCGGGTCCAGACCGGCCAACTCGGCTTCAAAGGAGGCCGAAAGCACCACCACCGGCGCCCCTTCGGCCGCGGCCAGTTCCACCAGCGCCGTCAGCGCCGGGGCGGGGGACGCACCCAGGGCGGCTTCGGCCACGTTGGCCACGTAAAGCACCGGCAAGCCCGTCAACAACTGGAGCCGGCCGATGATTTCCCGTTCCCGCGGTTCCAAG
>JACUUW010000149.1 GCA_014859075.1 Desulforudis sp. | reverse complement strand
CCGGGACGGCAGGCCGCGGCAGATATTCTTCACCGCTTCGCTTTTCCTTAGCCCCTCCGGGTGTCCGGGATAACAAACCACGCTGATCCGCCCTCCATCCCCTCAGGGCGGCCAACGCCAGCCTGAGTGCGGCCACAGTCGTTTCCGTCCGGGCCCGTGGAGCAAGTACCCGAGGTTGAACATCACTGCGTCCACCGGACCCTCCAGATACCGGTCGAGCTCCTGGTGTCCGGCCGGCCACGAGGCGCACTTTGTCTAATAAGCCTGCGTCCCGCAACGCTTGCCGCGTCCGTTCCAACGCGTCCGGCTGGACGCCGAAGGCCCAGACGAGCCCAGCCGCACCCACCAGCCGGGCCAGGAACAACGTGTCTTGACCGTTGCCGGCCGTGGCGTCCACGGTTCGCCTCCCGTCCCCAACGACCTCGGCAATGTAGGGGCGGACCAAAGAGACAACGCTGTCCAGACGGCTCATCCCCCGGTCTCTCCCTGGAGCTTTCGGCTCAAAACCCGGAAATAGTTGAACTGCTTGATCCTGACCAACCGGCAGGCGTAGTGGGCCCGCCGCACGCAAAGCTCGTCCCCTGCATACACGCTGAAGCTTTCCTGTCCGTCCAGGACGACCACGGAATGCATGGCTTCACGGGTCAAGTACATCCGAATGGTACTGTTCGGGCTCACCACGCAAGGGCGGAGCCACAGGCTGTGGGCACAAAGCGGCGTGACCAGAATGGCCTGCAACTCCGGAACCAGGATCGGCCCCCCGGCGGAAAGGGAATAGGCGGTGGAACCGGTGGGTGTGGCGATGATCAACCCGTCACCGGCATAGCCGGCGACCGGCTGACCGTCAATCTCGAATGCCACCTCCACGGCACGCAGTGTCGCGCCGCGGGAGAGTACCACGTCGTTCAAGCAACAGCCCGTGTATACCGTCTCACCATCCCGCACGACACACAACTCCAGCATCAACCTGGATTCAATCCAAAAGTTACCATCCGCCCACTTCTCCAGCGCCCCGACGACTACCGGCGGCTCAACCTCGCTCAGGAAGCCGAGTTTGCCCAGACGTACCCCGAGGATCGGGACACCCAGATCGGCGAACATGCGACTCGAAGCCAAAACGGTACCGTCACCCCCCAGGGCGACGGCCAAGTCGGCGTCCGACGCGCGGGCCGCGGCCAGATCCTCCCACCGGCCGGAGCCGTTTTCGACGTGCATAACCGGAATGCCACGCGCGGCAAGCCAGGTAGCGACACGATCCACCGTCGGCTCGGTCCGGGACCGGGGAATGAGGCGGTTGATTGCGAGTATGACGGGCTTCAAGGGTATCTACCTTTCCAAGTAAGCATTCGTACTGGTTAGGAACCCGAAAACGCTCCGGGATCCCCCCAAAATCAATCTTCCTTAATTCTTCCGAATTCTGGAATTCTGTCTTCTTGTCTCCTACAGTTTCTCATGCGCTTCCGTTACCACCCGCGCGATCTCCGGTTCAGGTGCGAAGACGTCGGCCGTCCCCTTGCGGAAATAGGCCAAGTACTCGATGTTGCCCTGGGGCCCGCGGAAAGGGGCATAGTCAAGTCCAGCCGCCCCCCAGCCGAGGGTTCGGGCCGCCGCGAGCACGCCGGAGATCACCGCGATGTGTACGCCGGGGTCGCGGACCACGCCTTTCTTGCCCACCTTTTCCCGGCCGGCCTCGAATTGTGGTTTGACCAAGGCCACTCCCGCCGCCCCCGGCGTAGTCAGCTCGTCCACCTTGGGGAAAACCAGTTTCAGCGAGATGAAAGCCACGTCAATGGTGAAGAAGTCCGGCCGCGGTTCCAAGAGAGTTCCGGAGAGGTGACGGATGTTAGTCCGTTCCAGGCAGACAACCCGCGGGTCCTGTCGCAGCTTCCAATCGAGTTGCCCGTAGCCGACATCCACCGCGTAGATCCGCGCGGCCCCGTTCTGGAGGGCGCAGTCGGCAAAACCTCCCGTGGACGCCCCGACGTCGAGTACCACTCTCCCAGCTAGATCGATGCCGAAGCTCTTGAGCGCCTTTTCCAACTTCAGACCACCACGGCTGACGTAGGGTCGGATTCCCCCCCGTACTTCGAGTCGGGCCCCGGCATCGACTCTCGTTCCCGGCTTGTCAACCCGGTTCCCGTTCACAAAAACAACCCCGGCCATGATCGCCGACCGGGCCCGTTCGCGACTGGGGAATAAACCCCTGGACTGCAGCAGTGCGTCAAGTCTTTCCTTACCGTCCACCGTTTACTCCAGCCGCGTTGCGAGCTTCAACTTAGCCCGCTTGCGCTTTTCAGTTTCGGCGATGGCGACCAAGTTGTCGACCGTCAAACCGTACTTGGCCCTCAGCACATGCGGCGCTCCGTGTTCGACGAACTGATTCGGGATGCCGACCATTCGGACCCGGACGTCCCGGAGGCCCCTCCGGGTCAACATCTCCACTACGGCGCTGCCGAACCCGCCGCTCACCACGTGTTCCTCGACGGTGATCAGACGGTGCGTGTGGCGCGCGTGCCGGCAGATGCACTCCTCGTCAAGCGGCTTTACGAACCGGGCGTTGATCACGCCGGCCTGCACGCCCCGCTCGCCCAGTCGTGCGGCGGCTTCGACCGCCAACGGCACCATGTTCCCGATGGCCACGAACGTGATGTCGTCCCCGTCCCGTAGCACCTCGGCCCCGCCGATCGGCAACGCCTGCAGTTCCTGATCGAGCGCACAGCCGGTGCCCTTGCCCCGCGGGTAACGGAACACAATCGGGCCGCCATGCTCAACCGCTGTCTTCAACAAATGCTGCAGTTCGTTCTCATCCTTGGGCGCCATCAACACCAGGTTGGGAATGGAACGCAGGAAGGAAAAATCGAAAAGGCCCTGGTGTGTCGGACCGTCTTGGCCCACGATCCCCCCGCGGTCCAGGGCGAACACCACCGGGAGGTTCTGGAGACAGACGTCGTGCACCACTTGGTCGAAAGCACGCTGCAGGAAAGTGGAATAGATGGCCACCACCGGCCGGTAACCTTCCACCGCCAGACCGGCGGCCAAGGTCACCGCGTGCTGTTCGGCGATGCCCACGTCGAAAAACCGTTCCGGGAATTGCCGGGAGAACTGACTCAATCCGGTACCGCCGGTCATGGCCGCCGTAATCGCCAACACCCGTTTGTTCTCCTCCGCCAGCCGGACCATGGTTGATCCAAAGACCTCGGTGTAGGTCGCCCGGCCCTCCCGTGGCGCCTCCCCGGTCTTGACATCAAAGGGGCCGATGCCGTGGAACTTGTCCGGGTTTCTCTCGGCCGGCGCGTATCCTTTGCCCTTGCGGGTGAGCACGTGCACCACGACGGGACCTTCCACGGCCTGGGCCTGCCGGAACACGTTCAGCATGGCCGGAATGTTGTGACCGTCGAGCGGGCCCAGGTAGGTGAAACCCAGTTCCTCGAACAGCATCCCGGGAACAACCAGATATTTTAAGCTGTCCTTGACCCGTTCCACCCAGCGGAGTACCCGCGGACCGATGGCCGGGATGCGCCTTAGGAGCGATTCGCACTCTTCCTTGCTGCGGGAGTACATCGGGTCGGTACGCAACCGAGACAAATAGTGCGCCATCGCCCCCACGTTCTTGGCGATGGACATCTCGTTATCGTTTAGTACCACGATGAGCCGCCGGCCGAGGTGACCGGCGTGGTTCAATGCCTCGTAGGCCATGCCACCGGACAACGCCCCGTCCCCGATGACCGCCACTACGTTCCGGCTGCCGTCGTCCAGGTCTCGTGACAGGGCCAGACCCAGCCCGGCCGAAATAGAGGTGCTGCTATGGCCGGTACCGAAGCAGTCGTAGGGGCTTTCGTTCCGGTTGGGGAATCCGCTCAGGCCCTCGAACTGCCGGAGGCTGGCGAACCGCGACCGGCGTCCGGTGACGATCTTGTGCACGTAACACTGGTGCCCGACGTCCCAGACCAACCGGTCTCGTGGGGCCCGGAATACATAGTGCAGCGCCAGAGTCAGTTCCACCACCCCGAGGTTCGGGGCCAAGTGCCCCCCGACGCGGGAAACGGTATCGATGATCAGGCGCCGGATCTCGGCGGCCAGTTCGTCCAGTTGATCAGGGGTCAGTTTTAATAGGTCCGCGGGTTCGTTAATACTGTCAAGCAGTCCGTTCAACAACGATCCACCCTTTAGCGGGACTTGCGGTTGTGGTCGCCCGGTTCCAGCCGCCAGAACCGGAGTTTCTCGGTGCCGGCCAGAACCTTGCCCACCATGAACACAATCCCCTCGGCCTTTTCAACCGCGATCCTCTTGCCGTAGGCCTTGCCCGTGACGACGATGGACGCGATGAAAGCCGTGATCAGTACGTTAAAAACGATGCCTTCAACGCCCGGATGCAGGAGCGCCACCTGGACGATAAGGGAGATGCCCAGGGCCCCCGCAATGATTCCGGCGATGTCGCCGATCACGTCTTGCGTAAAGTTTGCCACCTTATCACGGTTTTTTACCAGGTATACGCTATGTTGTGCCCCAAAAACTTTCTTGGCCGCTTTGGCGTGGAAGGGTGCTTCCCGGGAAACCGCCGCCGCAGTTCCGATCACATCAAAACCGACGTTGGCAATTATGATAAGCACCAACAGAAACAAGGCCACCCCGAACTGTGCCAACTGCCGAACGAGTGTCTCGGCAAAAAAACTGATGACCGTGGTCGCAATCAAGGTTCCCAGACCCACAATCAACAGGTGCCGGCCAAATGATCGACCGTTGTCGTTAGTCAAACGCTTGGACACCTCTAACCGGTTGAGTCTAAATCAGATATCAAGTGGTAAGTGACAGCGGGCCTGGTAAATATTGTAGCTTAGGTCCAGCAGGTTTTCCCGGACCGCCACCCGCCGTCGCC
>JACUUW010000148.1 GCA_014859075.1 Desulforudis sp. | reverse complement strand
CTAACCATCATTATCAGGAAAATAGATCGAAAAGAACGACTGTCCGTAGCGGGAGTGACGGGAACGGCTTCCAGGCTACTCGAAATGTATTGTATTAAGGGTGAGAAAAGAGGAATCCAGTTCGGCGGCGACCCGTTTCAGCCGCTGGTAATCCCCGGCGTTGAGGAGGCGGTCAGCCCCGTTCCGGTAGCGGTTGACGGCCTCGTGCACCGGCAGCACCCGGTACCGCACCCAACCACCGACTGCGTACCGGTGTACCCAGACGGGAATCAATTCAACTCCGTCCAGAACGGTCACCCCGGTGTCCGGATTCTTTTTGATTGTCAAGTTGACCAACAAGCCGCTGTCCGAATAACGCCATTGCTGATTGGAAATAAAGTTGCCCAGGGAGTAGGCCGCGAACTTCTTTTTCACTATCCCGTGCTTGATTACGGTGATTCTCTCGGTCGGTTGCACCACGTGCGCATGGTTGCCGAGCACTATGTCTACGCCGGAACTGAAAAGAAGGCGTACGAGTCGCCGCTGTTCGGCGGTCGGATAGCGGCTGTATTCCACGCCGAAGTGAAGGCAGGCGATGATGATATCGGCTCCGGCCTCCCGCAGGGCGGTGATTTCGTTCAGCATCGCCTCCCGGCCGAACAGGTTCACCACGTAAGGCCTGTCCCCGGGGACCGGCAGGCCGTTGGTTGACTCGGTGTAGTTCATTATACCGATGCGAATGCCCTGGATGTCCTTGACAAAGGGCCGGTCCTTTTCCTCCGGAGTGCGATAGGTTCCGACGTGGTCCAAGCCGGCGGCCTCCAGATGATCAATGGTAGCGACAAGGCCCGCCACGCCCTGATCCAGGCAGTGGTTGTTGGCGGTCAGAAACATGTCCAGGCCAATGGCGCGCATTTCACCGGCCAAGTCGGCGGGGCAATTGAACCGGGGATAACCGCTGTAACCCCGTTCGACACCCGCCAGGGTCGTTTCCAGATTGGCGATACTGTAATCGGCGCCGGCAATCAGGTGTTGCACCGGGGTAAACAGCTCACGGAATTCAAAACGGCCGGTATCCGGGTTCCTTACTGAATAAACTACCGGCATGTGCATCAGGAAGTCCCCCATCGCGGCGACTGTGATCGTGACGTCGTTTGACAACGGGGCCGTTTGTGGCGGGGAAGCCGGGGTTTGATTCGGGTAAGCACCGGAAAGAAACACGAAGAAAGCCAACAATAGGGTCACGAGAGTGTGGCACACGATGCTTCTCCCCCCAGCGTTTTTCACTATCTCAGAGGGGTTATTCAATATTTCCCAGTGTCTTCCCTGCCCGAAGCGGGGACTTGCGTCAGACCAGGTATTTGATTTCGGCTTCCGGAAACAGTTCCTTTGTCCCCGCCACCAGGATGGATTTGATTTCTTCCATTGTTTCCGCGGTGTAAACGTACTTGCCGTAGCCGAACTGACCGAACTTGAACCGCCGGTTTGTTTCGGTGAGGGGCAGCCTGGTGTTGGGGAATACCTCCCGGATGCGCTTTGCCGCCCGGCGGGTAAAACGGTGGGTGATGAACTCGAATGACAACCGGGGGACGACGGGAATCCGGCTTCTGATTTGTCTGAGGAGTTGTTGGTAGGCGCTCAGGGTCGCGTTCCCCTCCAAGATGATTGGGGCGATCATAAACCCCAACGGGTATCCGGCCCGCGCCACTTTTTCCGCCGCCTCCAGGCGGTCCTTCAGTGACGCCGTACCGTGTTCGTAGGCACTGATGATTTCGGGCGTGTTCAGGCTGAAGCGGATAGTGGTGTGCCCGTGGTGTTTAAGTTCGAGTAAGGAATCCACGTCGGTGAACTTGGTGACGAAACGGAATCGGCCGCAGTCTTGCCCCGCGAAGAACTCGATGGTTCGGGCCAGTGCGCCGGTGTATCTTTCCACCGGAACCGGATCGGAGGTGGCCGAGCCTTCGAAAAGAGTAAGCCGGGGCCGTCGTTGCCCTATATATTCGCCGGCCCGGTTGAGTATCTCTTCGATGTTCACGTAGGCCCGCAGGTACGGCTTGGCCGGCAGGCTGGTCAAAAGGTAGCAGTATTCGCACTTGCCCGGACAGGAAGTGGTCAAAGGGAGTTGATAATGGGCCGAGGGTTTGCAGGTTTGGAAACTCAGGGTGCGCCGAACGCCGAGCACCAGAGTTTTCTTGGCTTCGGTGTAAGCCTCCTGCGGGGTTCGACCCGGAATGCCCATCACCCGGTTATGGGAACCGGTGTAGTCGACGGCGACGCCCGCGGCCTTGAACCGTTCAAAGAGCAAGCGGCCCAGGGGATAATTCAGGGTGTCCTTTTCGAAATAGACACGGTGCGGGACAAAGGTCACCTGTCGAACCCACCCACCATCTTGATGAGCTTAAGTTTCCCCGGCGGGTGGCGATTTTAGTCCACGGTTTTCCGAACCGTGTCGACTTGGTAGGATCAGGTCAGTGTTACCGGGTAATGACGCTTTTTACAAGTCTCAGGAGGCCGGGGACATCAAAGGGTTTTTCAATAATGGCCACGACGGGGAGGTCTTCATTCACTTTGCCTTCCAGGACGTCATCATAACCGGTGACAAACAGGATTTGCGTGTCCGCACTGGAAATGCGGATTTGCCGGGCCACTTCCAGGCCGTTCATCGCGCCCAGTTTAATGTCTACAATCGCCAGGCACGGCTTGTGTTTGGACACCAGTTCAAGACCCTCGACGCCGGTCCCGGCAGCCCGGTGCGGGATGTTTTCCAGAGAGAGCATTTCCTGAAACAACCAACGAACGCTGTCATCATCATCGATCACCACGACCTTAACCTCATCCATATTGATCACACCTCCATTCAAGATTGAACCCTGCCGGTTTGCTCATGGTCAACTGATTTAACCGGGAGGATAACGTGCACCGCGGTACCCTGGCCCAACTCGCTCTCGACACGCAGTTCTCCGCCCATCCGCTGGACGATGGTGGACGAGATCCATAGGCCTAGACCCGTACCGCCTTCCTTGGTGGTAAAAAACGGCCGCCATACGTTCTGCAGGTCGTCCTTGGCAATTCCCGGCCCGTTATCGTGAAAGCTCACCCACGCCTGCTTCTTGTCCCGGTGGAGCGAAATCTCGAGCCGCCCGTTTTCGGCCATTGCTTCGATGGCGTTTTTAGCGATATTGATAAAAACCTGTTTCAGACTGTCCGCGTCGCCGGCCACCATTGGGAAGTCCTCCGGTGCGGGCTGAATCACCAGTTCCACGTCGTGCAGGTTGGCTTCGCTCCGGAGCAGGAACCGTAAATCGTCGATAACATGGGCCAGGTTCGTCGACTGCAGGTCTTCCTTCCCGCTTGGCCTGGCGAACCGCACGAAGTTGGTCAATATCTTGTTCATCCGCCCCAATTCCACCCGCAGTTTGGCCAGTATTTCCTGACGCTTCGGCTCATCCTTGATCATATCGAAAAGCTGGATGGCTCCGGCCACGGCCGCCAGGGGGTTGCGAATCTCGTGTGCCAGACCGGCGGCGACCTCGCCGGCGGTGGCGAGTTTCTCCCAGTCCTGCATCCGGCGGCGGAGGTAGACTTTTTCCGTAATATCCTCGAAAATCAACACGGCGCCGGCAACCACCCCGTCATCGCGCCTCAGGGGAGCGATGTCCCAGTCCAGGTAAAATGCCGAGTCACCCTGTCCGAGGGTGGCCTGCTTCTCAAAATAAGTCTCGCCGGTGGCGGCGGCGGCAAGTGCGGACATCTCCATGGACCGGCTTAAACCGTGTCCATCCAGGGGTTGACCAATCTGCAGGTTGACTCCCTGAGCGGCGAAGATCTCGCCGGCCGCACGGTTGAACATCATGATCCGACCCTCGCGGTTTACAATCAAGAGCCCATGCCGGATGGAATCGAAGAGGGTGACGATTCGCTTCCGGGCGCATTCATAGAGGGAAGCGACCTCGATGGCGTTGGCCACCTGGTTGCCGAGTGCCGAGAGGGCGGCCTCCGCCTGTCCGGTTTCCGGGTTGACCACTCCGAGAGAGGCTGCGTACTGGTTGCGCCTGAAGGAGAACGTCCGCAGCTTCAGGCCGGGGGCGGTATCCGTCATTATCTTTGCCCAGCGGTCGACAGTCTCGAGCGGGTTTTGTTGTCGGCTCGCCGCCGCTTCCCAGTCCCGCCGGAGTTCCTGCAGGAAGCTCGCTCGTAATCCCCGGCAGGCGGCGGCCGCCGCGGAATCACGATGATGGCCGAAAGCCCAGGCCCCCTCCGCGTCCAAGAGAATGATCAGCGAACTGGTTACGAGATCCAGGATGCAGCGCAGGTTGAACTGTTCCGAACCGAGGAGGCCGAGTATGAGCTTGTTGATCTCATCCACCGCCGCCAGGAGAATCTTCTGCTGTCCGAGTTCGGATGTCTCCCTGATCGAATGTAGTAGCTGGTTATACAACGTCTGGACGTTGACGGCTTTCTCCCGAAGTTCACTTGCGCTGAGGGAGGGGACCAACGACCAGATCATATCCGTTTCCCGCACCCCGTAAACCTTCAGCCGGGTGACGAAATCGGCCCGACAGTCCAGCTCTCTCTTGTCCAGACCGCCGACCAGGACCAGAAACCACCCGTCATCCAGGGGCACGACCGCGACCAAAAGGTCCAGGGGGTCGCGCAAAACCCGGACTTTCCCGGCCGGTCTGTCCAACCGGTGAATGCTCCGGAAAAACTCCCGGTAGGCGTGGGCCAGAGGCGGACAGCGGTTGAGTTCGAAAAAAGCTGATCCGGGCGCATGGTGTAGGTCCACCAGTCGGCCATCCGGATCCACCACTGTAATGTCCAGTTGCAAAATCCGGGCCAGAGATTCCTGAAAGGCTCGCCAATTGGCTGTAGTTATCCCGTTCACCATTGACCCCACGTCCTTCTATCCTAGTCTAAACAGCTGCAGAGTCGG
>JACUUW010000312.1 GCA_014859075.1 Desulforudis sp. | reverse complement strand
TGACCAACTTCATTATGAACGTGGCGGCCATGGCGATCACGCTGCCGGTGGCGCTGGTCATCGCCGGCTATCTTGGTGTCAACCCGTATATCGTGGTATGGGCGGCGCTGTCCGTGTGCGGTCTGCCGTACATGCTGCTGGTGGGTGCGGCGCCCAACGCCATCGCTTACCAATCCAAACAGTTCACGGCCGGGCAGTTCTTTGTCACCGGCGTACCGTTCACCATTCTGACGCTGGCGATTGTGGCTCTGTTCGCTTACTTCGTTTGGCCGCTGTTCGGTTTCCCGGCGCTGATACAGTAACCGGCAACGGAACAAAGTGTTCCGGTGTTCCCCCGGACAGTATTAATTAGTAAACGGAGGTTGGAAAAGATGCCTCATGAAAAAAGAGTGAGGGACCTGATGATCCCGATTGAGGAATACGAAACCGTAACGGCCGACAGCTTGGTCGGAGACGCGGTCGTCCTTCTGGATGAAGCGCTGGATAAGCCCGGGGCCCGGCGGTCGCTGCTCGTAGTGGACGAGAACGGAGACGCGGTGGGAATCTTGACCCTGCGGGGCCTGATCAAGGCCATTGAACCGCGGTTTTCTGATCCGGAGCTGCTGCCGCACTCCATAAGCTGGATAATTGAAGACGCGAAGCCCAGGACCTATCCGGAGGGGTTCTTCACCAGGCGCAGCCGGCAAGAGGCCGAAAAGACGGTGCGGGAAGTGCTGGAGAAAAAGGAGTTGATCACCGTTGAGGCCGAGGCGCCGCTCCTGAAGGCGGTCCACCTGATGTTGCGATACAACGTGGGCAGACTGCCGGTCCTGGAACGGGGGAAGCTGGTGGGGATGATCCGCCTGAATGAGGTCTTTAGGGAGATCGCCCGGGTGGTCAGGAGTCTGAATGACGACTGAGGCCCCCGGTGGTTCCCGAAAGTGAAAGCCGTCGGCCCGCTCTGTGCGGGCCGACGGCTTTTGCCCACGGCAGGTTTTAAATATCCGAAAGAGGATCGGACTGGGCATGACGGTGGATTTCGTATAGAATGTGACTGGAAGAATTTCTAGAGAGAGGAGCCTCAGTCCAAGAAGATGGTTGAAATAGCCCAACTGAGCGACAGCGGCCGTAAGGTTTTTGAAGCGCGGTACGCCGCAAAGGATGACCAGGGACAGGTGACCGAGACCTTTGAACAAGCAGTGTACCGGCTTGCGAATACGGCAGCCGCAGCCGAGAAGGAAGAGGCACGGGCCACCTGGGCGGAGAACTTCGCCGCCTTCATCGGGAAGCTCTATTTCGTTCCCTCCACCCCGATCTGGGCGAATATGGGCAAGAATGATCGCCCCTGGCAGCCGGGGGCGTGTTTTGTGCTGTCGGTGGATGATTCACTGGAATCGATGTATCAGACCCTAAGAGACACGGCCATGGTCTTCAAGTCCGGCGGCGGGGTCGGATACAATTTCAGCGCGATCCGGCCGCGGGGGTCGCTGGTACGCTCGACCAAGGGACAGGCCTCCGGTGTGGTGGAACTGATCCGACTGTACGACGCCTCCTCGGGGATGGTGATGCAGGGCGGTGTCCGTCGGGGAGCGTCCATGGGCATCCTGAACATCGATCACCCGGAGGTTATTCATTTCATAGACAGCAAGCGCGAAGGCGCCATTACCCACTTCAACCTTTCGGTCGGCGTGACCGATGCCTTTATGCAGGCGCTCGACCGGGACGACGAGTGGCCCCTGGTCTTCGGCGGCGTGGTCCACCAGACAATTCGGGCCCGCGAGCTCTGGAATATGATCGCGGAGGCCGCTCACAGCTGTGGAGACCCCGGGGTGATCTTCCTTGACCGCCTTCAGCGGGACAACCCGGTGCCCGCGAAAGTAATCAACGCCACCAACCCGTGTGTAACCGGTGATACCTGGGTCACTACAAGTAAGGGACCACGCCAAGTAAGAGATCTTGTCGGTATCCAGTTTGAAGCAATTATTAACGGTATTCCCTATAGATCAGGTAAAGAAGGGTTCTTTAAGACAGGAACAAAACCAGTCGTCAAATTGACTACACAAGAAAGGTATTCGCTCCGTCTTACCTCTGACCATAAGGTCCTTCGCGTGGCCGATAAAACTCGTTACCGTATGGAGCAGGAATGGGTGCCGGTCGCAGAACTCAGGCCCGGCGATCAATTATGTTTACACAATCATAGGTCTCTAACCGGTTGGCCCGGGAAGCTGACAGAAGGTGAAGGATATTTATTGGGTTTGTTGGTTGGGGACGGTACATTAGATAATGAAAAAGCTTTCTTAAGCGTCTATACAAAAGAACCGGCAAGCAATGATACGGGTATCCATGACGGAAGCGATTCAGTTATGGTGCAGGCTATGAGTTATGCCGAAACTTTTCCGCACCGTGCCGACTTTACGGGTTGGTTTTCCGTTAAGGGACGCAATGAGTTTAGATTAAAATTGAGAAGTCTTAAAAGCCTTGCCGAAAGTATGGGCATGTTCCCTGGCAATAAAACTGTCACATCTCAAATTGAACGTGCGTCGTATGATGGTTATCGTGGCTTTTTACGCGGCTTGTTTGACGCCGCCGGCACAGTAACAGGCAATCAAGATAAAGGTGTCAGCGTGCGACTGGCACAAAGCAATTTGGAACTGCTATCCGCTGTTCAGCGTATGTTATTACGCCTCGGTATTGTCAGCACTATATATACTGAGAGACGCCCTGCCGGGACGAGACTTCTGCCGGACAGTAACCGTAACAGCAAAGAGTATCCGGTTAAGGCACAACATGAACTAGTTATTAGTAAAGACAATTTGCCGCTGTTTGCTGACCGTGTCGGTTTTACGAATGCTAACAAGGTAAACAGACTGAAATCATTGCTCTGTTCATATAAACGTGACATGAACCGTGAGCGCTTCGTCGCTACGGTATTTTCGATTGAAGATGATGAAACGGAGAATGTGTACGACATACAGATCCAGGATGTCAACGTCTTTGACGCTAACGGTTTTTATGTACACAACTGCGGGGAACAGCCGTTGTCGCCCGGGGAATCCTGTCTCCTCGGCAGCGTCAATCTGGCTAAGATGCTTAAGCAGGAAGGGGACGTCTGGGCGGTTGACTGGGACCTGCTGAAAGAGACGGTGGAGGTGGGTATCCGGTTCCTGGACAACGTCATCGACGTGGCCGATTACCCGCTGGAGTTCATCGCCGAGGCGACGCGGGCCACGCGTAAGGTTGGACTGGGGTACACCGGACTGCATGACCTCCTGATCAGAATGGGTCTGCCTTACGACACGGATGAGGGTCGACGGTTGGCGGGGAGCGTGCTCCGTGCCGTCCAGGAGGCGGCCTGTGACTATTCCCGCGCACTGGCCGAGGAGCGGGGCTGCTTCCCGGAGTGGGAACGGAGCATCTTTTCCCCGCACGAGCGGCGGCGGAACGCGGCCTGCATCACCGTGGCGCCCACCGGCAGTGTTACCACCATCGCCGGTTGTGAAGGATACGGCATCGAACCGATTTTTGCGGTGGCCTATACCAAGGATACCGATGTAGCCGGATCCTTTGAAGTGTTTTCACCGCTGTTCCTGGATGCTTGTAAAGCGCACGGCGTACCGCCAGAGGTGATGTCCGAGGTAGCCGCAGGCGGCGGCTGCCAGGGGGTACCGGGTATTCCCGACGAAATCGCCCGCGTCTTCAAGGGGGCCCAGGAGATCAGCCCCGAGGACCACATCTTGATGCAGGCCGAGGTGCAGAAGTGGGTATGCAACGCCGTAAGTAAGACCATCAACCTGCCGAATACGGCCACGGTGGAGGACATCAAGGGCTGCTACCGCCTGGCGTACGACCTGGGTCTGAAGGGGATCACCGTCTTTCGTGACGGCTGCAAGCAGGGCGTGATCACCGTCGGTAAGAAGGGCCGTTTCTTAAAGCCGGGTGAGCTGGGGCGCGGCGAAATAATGCCCCGCCCGGAAAACGCCCACGGGGTGACTCACAGGCTGGATTCCGGCTGCGGGAAGATCTACCTGACGGTCAACTACCAGCCGGAAAGCGGCGAAATCCTGGAAACCTTTATCACCACCGGCTCTGATGGAGGGTGCCTGATTTACACGGAAGCCACCTCCCGGCTGATCAGCCTGGCAATCCGGGGCGGCATCCCGGTGCAGGAGATTATCGAGCAGCTCCAGAGCACCCACGCTTGCCCGTCGTACCAGTTGGCGCGGGGCCGGGGCAAGAAACTTTCCCCGGGCAAGTCGTGCGCTTCGGCCATCGCCCGCAAACTGATCGAGATCCAGGCGGAACTGGCACTGCACTGCAACGGGCGGCGTGAAGGTACAGCGGCGGGGGACGGCGGGGTTGACCCGGACCAGCCGCCCGACGTGTGCGAAATCTGCGGCCTGCGGATGACCCGCGCCGAAGGGTGTTACGTCTGTCCAAACTGCGGTTTCGCGAAATGCTGAGCTGACATAATTAATCCCCTTTTGCCAAAGAATATATGGTGAAAGGGGGTTGGCACGATGCCGATGTTGGACAAGTACAAAAAGTTTTGGCCGGTCGGCTTGGCGGTCTTGGCACTGGCGGCGGCCGGCATAATTTTTGCCGTCACGCAACAGAGAACGCCAGAAATCCCGGCGGAAATCAGCCGGGGGGAAGGCCGGGAGCCGGTACTGCGGGTATTCGACGTGGAAGCCGAGCAGATGCGGGAGATGGGCTTTGAGGACTACGTCGCCGGAGTACTAGCCGGGGAAATGCACACCGACTGGCCGGAGGAGGCCCTGGCCGCCCAGGCCATCCTGGCGCGTACCTTCGCCCTGAAGTTCATCGCCGAGAAGGACTCGCGGTACGAAGGCGCCCATATTTCCACGGATGTCGAGGAGGCGCAAGCCTGGAACGCGGGGGCTGTGAA
>JACUUW010000147.1 GCA_014859075.1 Desulforudis sp. | reverse complement strand
GGCATCCCTTTTGTTTTCATATTTCCGGGCTATACTCTCCTGGCCGCGCTTTTTCCCGGTGGCGACGGTCCGGGTGCCCTTGAGAGACTCATGCTAAGCGTTGGCCTGAGTGTGGTGATCCTGATCGTGGGCGGGCTGTTTCTCAATAATGGTTTCCGGGGTATTGACGAGTTTGCCGTGTTCGCCTACCTGTTTGTGTTTGTTACCGCCATGTCGATACTGGCTTCGTATCGCCGGTGGCGGGCTGCTGCCTGATGACTTGTAAGGAGGATCTATTGGAGAGTATTGCGCTGCAGCAGACGGCCTTGGCCGCTCTGAAAGACGTCGAGGCCGAAAAAGTACAGGCTGCGGCGCCAGGAAGAATCTTGACCCGGATGATACTATTGAATTTCAAGAAACGGTGTAGTCAATGCCGATTAGCATAAATGTGAGAGAAGAGAGGGCTAGCGCCCCCTCTTCCCGATTGATATGCCGTTTACGTCTTAACCGTGGGTCGGAATAGGTCAATGATTCCGAGAACGATGTGGGCCAGGCCGAAGCCGATCAAACCGGCTCCCAAGAGACCGGTCACGAAGAGCCAGCCCACGGCTGCCACGATAACCCCGAGGCCGATGACGATCCAGCTGGTCAGACTGCCGCGGTTGTTTCCTTCAGCCATGCGAAAGACACCTCCTTTGGAAACTAGGATGTCCGGCACGGCAGAAGAATATTCCAACTCACCCACAGAATTGTGGCACTCAGCGAATCACCAGACGGCGCATCAGGTGGGCGGCAAAAGGGAAAAGCAGGGCGGACACGGCGATCAGCCAGAGCACGTTATAGAGCAGAAACGGCGCGATGTCGCCGGTGGCCAAGGCCCGGGTGAGGACCACGATGTGATAGAGGGGACTGCACCAGGCCAGCGTTTGTACTGCCGGGTGCAGGTCGGCCAAAGGGAAGAAAACCCCGGAAAACAGGAACAGCGGGGTGATGATCAGAGAGAAGAAGTAGTGGAAGCTGTCGATGTTGGGCACCAACCCGGTCCAGAGCATGGACAGAAGGGCGAACTGAAAACCACCCAGGACCATGACCAACGGAATCAACAGCGCCCAGGCGGACGGCACGAGGCCCAACACGAAGATGACGAACAGGATGATAGTACCGTAGAGCATGCTTTTGAAGACACCCCAAAGAACCTCGCCCAATACTACGTCGTCCATGCTCAGCGGGGTGGCGACCATGGCCTGGAAAGTTTTCTGGTATTTGAAGCGAACGAAGGTACCATAAGTGCATTCATAGGTGGTGGCAAACATGGCGGACGCCGCCACCAGGCCGGGGGCCAGGTAGTTGAGGTACGGCAGTCCCTCCATGGGACGCACGTACACTCCCAGACCGACGCCGAGCGCGAGCAGGTAGAGCAGGGGCTCGAAGAAGTTCAACGCCACGCTGGTTTTCCAGGTCCGGGCGAAAACGGTCAAGTGCCGCTGAAAAACACGGACGCTCAAGGGGGACAAGTCCATCCGCAGGCCCTGAATCATGAATCTAAACCCCTTCCGGTGAGTTTCAGGAACACGTCCTCCAGGGTGGCGGGCCGGAGCAGCAGGCGGGCCAACCGGCGCCCCTGAAAAGCCTGCAGCAGGGCCCGGCTGTCGCGGGGGTATAGCACCAGGTTGTCACCCACCACCTGGTGACCGTGAATGAGCGGCCCGGCGGTGGTCACCAGGTCTCCGGTCTCACCCGCCGCCCGTCCCAACTCCAGCACCTCGGTACCGATGTGCCGGGCGATCAGTTCACGGGGCGTCCCTTCCTCCAGGATCTCGCCCTGATCGATGATCACCAGCCGGTCGCACAACTGGCTGGCCTCATCCATGTAATGGGTGGTCAGGACCAGGGTCACGCCCTGTTCCTTCAACTGGAACAACCTCTGCCAGACCAGGTGTCGGGCCTGGGGATCGAGTCCGGTGGTCGGTTCGTCCAGAACGACCAGTTCCGGGTTGTTGATCAAGGCCCTGGCGATGGTGAGCCGGCGTTTCATTCCGCCCGACAGGTTTTCCACTCTTTCCCCGGCCTTGGCGGTCAGGTCGAAAAACTCCAGCAGGTCCCGGCCGCGGTTCAGGGCCGCTTTTCGGGCGATGTTGAAGTAGCCGGCGTAGACCACCAGGTTCTGGAGCACGGACAGCTCGGGGTCCAGGTTGTTGTCCTGGTGAACCACGCCGAGCCGGCGCTTGATCCGCCGGGCCGCGGTCCGGACGTCCAGGCCGAATACCCGCAGCTCGCCGGCGGTGACCGGGGACAGCCCGATAAGCATGTTCACGGTCGAACTCTTGCCCGCGCCGTTCGGTCCGAGAATACCGAAGCATTCCCGGGCGCGCACGGCGAAGTCTATGCCCTTGACGGCTTCCAGGCCGTTGTATCTCTTGACCAGTTGACTGGCGACAACGACATCCAGTTTCCAACCCTCCCCTGCCTTAAAACCGTTGGGGTCCACCAGAATGTTAGCACCCGCAAACCCGGCGGTCAAGGCGTTCTCTGGATTGGGAGTGTGGGGCGCCGTTTGACCGTGCCGGGCAAAATAATTATAGTAACACTCGGCGGAGAATCGCCTGGAAGGTTTTTGCCCTGGGAGGGAACTTTGTGCGGGCGTGGTTTGACTTCACCGGGCTTTCTTTCCCCGTGGGGGTGGAGAACGAAACGGTAACCGTTTTCGGGGTGTTGGAGCAGGGGCGGGTCCTGGTGGTCCGCGGCCCTTCGGGTTCCGGCAAGACCACCCTGCTTCGGGTATTGGCCCGCCTGCACCCCTGCAGCGGGGGCGACGTCCGGTTGAATGGCCGGCACTGGCGCTCCTTTACGCCCACCGCCTGGAGGACCGCGGTTTGTTATGTGGCCCAGCAGCCGGCTATGTTCGAGGGCACGGTTCGGGACAACCTGGAACGGCCGTTTCAGCTGAGTGCCAGGACAAAGCGGGGTAGGTACAACGCCGCCGCAGCCCAAGAAGCAATGCAGGAACTGTTACTCCCGGCCGCCGTCCTGGAACAAGACGCGCGGCTTCTATCCGGATGGAAGCGGCTCGCGTGGCCTTCATCAGAGCGCTATTGGCCGACCCGGCGGTACTGTTGCTGGATGAACCCACCGCGCCGTTGGACCGGAAGGCTGCCGCCGGTTTTTGTGACCTTTTGAACTGCTGGCTTGGCGGGCTACCGGATCGTGCGGCGGTACTGATCAGTCACGACCAATTCGTGTGGAGCCGCCTGTCGGACCCGGTTTTCCTAGAAGTGGGCCGGACCGGACCGGCGGAACGTTCCTGAATAATTGTTAGTCGAATAGGTGGCGCTACTTATGGACGCTTCGATTATCCCCATTTCAGATTTTCAACTGGCGCTTAGCATCCTTCTGGTGGCGATCGCCGGGGCCGTTTCGGCGGCGCTCCGGCTGGGTCTGCTAAAGTCCCTCCTTTGGGGCACGGTCCGCACCTTCGTGCAGTTGACCCTGATCGGGTACGTGCTGAACTATGTTTTCGCCCTGGACAGCCTGATGGTGGTCCTGGTCCTGGTACTGCTGATGTGCTTTATCGCCGCCCGGGCGGCGGTGGGGCGCTCTACAAGTGTGCCCCCGGCACCACGCTGCTGGCGTTTGCCTCATTGGTGGCCAGCACCTTCCTGGTGGGCGCGCTGGTCACCCAGTTAATCATCGGTCCCGAGCCCTGGTACACCGCCCGAATCGTGATCCCGATCTTCGGCCTGATCCTGGGCAACTCGATGAACGGCATCGCTCTGGCCATTGACCGGTTGTATGCCGAAACCCGCGCCCGGCGGGGCGAGGTGGAGACGTTGCTGGCTTTTGGGGCTACGCCCTGGGAGGCGGTGCGGGCCTGTGTACGGGAGGCGGTGCGAGCCGGAATGACACCCACCATCAACTCACTGATGGTCGTGGGCCTGGTCAGTCTTCCCGGCATGATGACCGGACAGATCCTGGGCGGGGTGGACCCGCAGGAAGCAGTGCGCTATCAGATCGTGGTCATGCTGATGATCGCCGCCGCGGTGGCCATCGGCTGCCTGATCCTGGTGGGATTGTCCTACCGGCGGTTGTTCGACGCGGACGGGGCGTTGGATCTCGAGGTGCAGCGCAGCCGGGCTAACTGAGCGCCACCTATGGATTCTATAAACCTTGATGTATTTTGAGATTATGCCGCAGCATTGATTTTTGTTCTGCATCAAGCAGGAATTAGCGCCAAGCATGGCGAATAGTTAAAACCTAAACCTAAGAAGCGGTGGCTGAAGTCACCGGCATCAGGCGGGCGCCATCTTCGCTAACCTGTAAGAGTTTGCATAGTTGGCCACGAAGGTCATTTTCCTGCTGAAGTGGGAAGTTGAGACTTCGTGGCTTTTCTGTTTTAGCATTCCGGTTTAGTCGATGCCAAATCAGCTTCACGGGGAGGTAGGCGGGGTGAAAGATTTACAGGCGGCGATGCGGGCGCGTTGGAATGACAAGGGCCGTCACTACGAGGATGTTGAGGCTCATGGCACCAGGAGTCACGCCGAAAGGGGACGCTGGACGGGAATCCTAAGACAACTGGGACCTGGTCCGCTGGATGTGCTGGATGTGGGGACGGGCACCGGGTTCGCAGCTTTGATCCTGGCGGAGTTGGGGCACCGGGTAACGGGAATCGACTGGTCGGCTGCCATGCTCGACCGGGCCCGGGAGAAGGCCCGGGATGCGGGTTTGGAGGTTGCCCTCGTCGAGGGGGAAACGGAAGCGCTTCCTTTTACCGATGCCTCCTTTGAAGCACTGGCAGCCCGGCACGTGCTCTGGACGCTGGCGGAACCGGAGCAGGCGCTTGCCGAATGGTTCCGGGTGTTGAAACCCGGGGGTCGGGTATTCGCCGATTTCTCCCCCCGCCGGCCGGGGAAGGCGGGGCATCACTATCCGCCGGAAAT
>JACUUW010000146.1 GCA_014859075.1 Desulforudis sp. | reverse complement strand
AGGATCCTCGGAATAGACAGTTCGCGCGCGAGTTCCACGGCGTGCAAGGGTCCGGCCCCGCCGAAGGCCACCAGGGTAAAATCCCGCGGGTCGTGCCCTTTTTGGACCGAGACCACCCGTGTGGCCCGGACCATGCCGGCATTAACGACCCGGATGATCCCCTCGGCCGCTTCTTCCAGGGTAAGCCCAAGGGGTTTAGCGGTTCTCTCTTCGATACTGCGAACGGCGAGTTCGGGCTCCAATTGCCGGTATCCGGCAAAATCCGCCGGGTGAAGACGGCCCAACAACAGGTTGGCGTCGGTTACCGTGGGGTTCGCCCCGCCCAGACCGTAGCAGGCCGGACCGGGAACCGCTCCCGCACTCCGCGGACCCACCCTCAGGGCGCCGCCCGCGTCCACCCAGGCCACGCTCCCCCCACCCGCACCGATGGTGTGGATGTCCAGTATGGGCAGCCGCAACGGGTAACCTCCGATGGAACCCTCCGTGGTGAAACGTGGTTCCCCGTCGTGGATGAGGCAGATGTCCATACTCGTCCCACCCATGTCCGCGGTGATCAGGTTTTTGCAGCCCGTCAACCGCGCCAGGGAAACGCCGGCCAGTACACCGCCGGCCGGCCCGCTCAACACGGTCCGGGCACTCTGGTTTCTGGCCTGGGCGGCGGTGATCACCCCGCCGTTGGACTGCATGATGAACGGCTCGCCGTTTACACCGGTAGACTGCAGATCCCGCTCGAGCCTTTTGATGTACCGGTCCATTAGGGGTCTTACCAGGGCGTTGATCACGGTGGTGCTGGTGCGCTCGTACTCCCGGAACTCCGGCAGTATTTCGGACGAGGCGGTCACGGACAATTGCGGCAACTCCCGTTCCAGGGCGTTTTTGAGCAGCATCTCATGCTCCGGGTTGACATAGGCGTGCAAGAGGCAGACGGCCACCGCCTCCACACCGGCCTCCCGCACCCGTTGCACCACAAACCCGACTTCGTCGTTCCGGGGCCTTCTTCTTATGGAACCGTCAGCCAGAACCCGTTCGTTGATCTCAAAAACCAGGTGACGAGGCAGCAACGGGGGCGGCTTTGTGGACCAAAAATTGTACAGGTGGGGCCGGTTCTGTCTGCCGATGAAGATGACGTCCTTGAAGCCGCTCGTGGTAACAAGGGCCACACGGGCCCCCCTTTGCTCCAGTACGGCGTTGGTGGCCACGGTAGTGCCGTGCAGGAACAGACTTATCTCGCGGGGTTGAATCCCGGTTTTCTTCAGTAATTTCTCAATGCCTGCGAACACGGCCCGGGAAGGGTCGTCGGGTGTTGAAGGCTCCTTTTCGACCCACAATTCGCCGTCGTCACCCAGCAGGCAAAAATCTGTAAATGTGCCACCGGTATCCACGGCCAGCTTATAGGTTCTAGTCATTTGCTCGACCTTTCAGCAAATCACTTCGGCCCCCAAAGTCTACTCGTCCTCAACCGTCACCTTCACCATCCGGTTCCCGGCTTCAATGTTGTCGACCACGTCCATCCCTTCAATCACCTGTCCGAACACAGTGTGGACCCCGTCCAGGTGGGGAAAAGCATCGTGGCAGATAAAGAACTGGCTGCCTCCGGTATCCCTCCCGGCGTGGGCCATGGAAAGGGCACCCCGCACGTGCTTGTGGGGATTAATCTCACACTTGATGGTGTAGCCGGGACCGCCGGTGCCGTTTCCTTGCGGACACCCGCCCTGGATCACGAAACCGGGGATCACCCGGTGAAAGGTCAACCCATCGTAAAAGCCTTTCTTGATCAAGTCGGTGAAATTGGCTACGGTGTTTGGGGCCTCATGGTCAAACAACTCCAACACGATCTTCCCCTTTTCGGTTTCCATCACTGCTCTTTGCAAAAGCTGTTCCTCCTCGTGAACATATTGTCAACATTATAACCCCGCGACCAAAGGTTGACCAACCCGGTCGCATAACTTTACCGACCGGCGACAGAGGAACCCTGCTGTTTGTGTGGAACATCAGGAAGATAAGCCTTGTTTTTCCCGGGAACACTGCGGGATAACAAATGGGGGGGTAACATTTTAATGGCATCGATCACCAGCTTTGAAGAACTCGGTATAGACCGGCGGATTCTCAAGTCCGTGGACGAAATGGGTTTTGAAGAACCGACGCCGATTCAGGTACAGACCATCCCCGCGGTCCTGGACGGGCGGGACTTGATCGGCCAGGCCCAAACCGGCACCGGTAAAACGGCCGCCTTCGCCATCCCGCTCCTAATGCGCATCCGCGCCGAACAACTGCTTCCACAAATCCTGGTAATGACCCCTACCCGGGAATTGGCAATCCAGGTCGCCGAGGAGTTCGCCCGTATCGGCAAGTACACGGGCACCCGCGTACTCCCGGTCTACGGGGGACAGAACATCGGCCGACAGATAAAGGCCATGGAACGCGGTATTGACGTCGTAGTCGGCACTCCCGGACGGGTGCTGGACCACCTATCCCGCAAGACGCTGAAGCTGGACCAGTTGCAGGCGGCGGTGCTGGACGAAGCGGACGAAATGCTGGACATGGGATTCATCGAGGACATCGAAAACATTCTGTCCGCCACGCCTCTGGAACGCCAGACGCTCCTTTTCTCGGCCACTATTCCAGGTCCCATTGTCCGCCTGGCCCAGAAATACATGCGCAACCCCGCCCGAGTCAGCATCAACCCGCAATTCGTTGCCGCCCCAGACATTTGGCAGAGGTATTACGACCTGAGGAACCAGGACCAACTGGAAGTGCTGTGCCGGATCCTGGATGCCGAAGCGATCGAAAGGGCGATTATCTTTTGCCGGACCAAGAAGGGTGTGAATGAGCTGTCGCACGCCCTCTACTCCCGGGGCTACCCGGTTGACCACATTCACGGTGACCTGGACCAGAACCAACGAAACCGGGTGATGAAGGGCTTCCGGGATGGAGAAATAGACCTGCTGGTGGCCACCGACGTAGCCGCCAGGGGTATTGATGTGCAAAACATTTCCCACGTTGTCAACTACGACTGCCCGCAGGATCCGGAGTCTTACGTGCACCGTATCGGCCGTACCGGGCGGGCCGGGCGCACCGGAACGGCCATTACCCTGGTCCATCCCAGGGAAGTTCCCCTGCTCCGGACCATTCAGCGGCTGGTAAAAGTGCGGATCGAACGCAGACCGATTCCCTCACCGTCCGATGTGGCCGACCGGCAACTGGAGATCTGGCGACAGCGCCTGTTGGACGCCATGGCCACCGGAAACCTAGCTCCTTATCGGGAAGTGATTGAGGGGTTGGCCGATGATTATGACCCAAGCGAAGTGGCGGCGGCCGCCCTAAAATTGTTAGTCAAAGATCGCACCGCGGCCGTCGAGGGTTACCGTGCTCCCGACCAGGGTGACTATTTCGGTGACACCGGCGCGGAGGAGGGAATGGTGCGGTTCTTCCTGAACATCGGACGGAAACAGGGCATTACCCCCGCCGATATTGTACGGAGTATCGCCGAACAAGCCGATATTTCCGGCGGCGTCATCGGGGCGATCAACATCTACGATAATTTCACATTTGTGGAAGTCCCGCGCGAAGTGGCCCATCAGGTCTACCAGGCTATGCGGAAGGCCACCATCAAAGGCTGCAACATCAACCTGGAACCGGCGCGGCCCCGGTAAGCAGGCCATCAAACCACGACTTTCCCCAAAGGGCGGGTGCGAATTCCGCCCTTCTTGCGTTCCTCCGCCACTCCAACGTCCCATCTACAACAAATACCAGTCGTGATTTTCGGACAAAATCAAACCGAGGACCCGCTGCTCGGGGAAAAAGGTCATTCCGAACGGGCGCCGGAACTATGTTTGGTTGTAAGAACACTCTAGAAATGAGGCGTCAAATGATTTGGCCGTATCGTCTGCTTGAACCAAAGCTACAGGCATTACGCCGACGACCCTACAGTTTACTGGACCTGTACCTGTTTTCCGTTTACATGTTTCTTGCCTCCGTCCTGGTGGGCGCCCTCTTCCACCCGCTGCTCACGAAACCGGCCTACATCTTACTGCTTGAACCCACTATCAAAGGAGTAAACGCTTTGAGCCAATCGGCAAACGGACTTCCCGACGCCGCTGCCCAATCCCTGGCCATCTTCGCGAAAAACTTTACCGCCGTGGCCGCAACCCTGGTGTTCGCGCGCCGTACCCGGGGAATTTCGGTTGGCGCCCTCTTGGTTGTAAACGGGCTGCTCATCGGCGCGCTGCTGACCAGGCTCGCGGTCGGCACTTACTCCCCCGGCTTACTGGCCGCCGGTTTTCTCACGCACGGGGTGTTGGAGCTGGCCGGCGTACTCCTGGGCGCAACCCTGGGGTTGAGGCTGCTCCTCGCCACCCAAGAAAACCTGACACAATGTAAAGCGCGATCCCTGCATCTGCTGGGACTGGTTGTAGCTCCGACGTTGTTCGTCGGCGCGTTGATTGAAAGTAATGTCACACCGAAGCTACTGGAATACCTGGGCTATTTGTAATTAGCTTATTGTCCGTTTATTTTAGCGACTTTTTTAGAGATTTACGGGTAAATAAGTGTTCAAACCGTATTACACATGATTGACAAATATTAAAAATACGATATTATCAGTCTTAAATCTAATCAAGGGGAGGAAAGATAATGCCCTTTGAAGTTTACATTCCAAGAACCAAAAAAGTCGAAAAAAGACCTCGACCAATCGTCAAATTGTCGAAAACTTCCATGGTTCTGAACAAGCTTGCCCGCGAAAAAATACCGGCCACTCACTTGGAACTTGCTTATGATCCGGAAAACCGTTTAATCCGCATCTGCCCGACGACAGCGGGAAACAAAGCCGGGCTGGAAATGAAAAAAACGAAAGTGTACGCCAAAGGTTTTTACAACACTTTCGGTATCGAAGCGCAAGGAAAATTCGAAGCTGAGTAC
>JACUUW010000145.1 GCA_014859075.1 Desulforudis sp. | reverse complement strand
CCGATCCCGTGTTTTCCAATTGGAGACACTCTCGCCTGCTGAGTTTCGTCAGATCCTGGAGCGGGCACTCGTGGACCGGGAACGAGGTCTCGGAGGTCTTCACGCCGAAGTGGAGCCCGAGGCGCTGGCGCATCTGGTAGACATGGCCAACGGCGACGCGCGCAGTGCCTTGAACGCCCTGGAACTGGCCGTGCGGTCCACCCCGCCCGACGCCGGCGGGGTCCGTCACGTGACGCTGGAGGCGGCCCAGGAATCGATCCAAAAGCGGGCGATACGCTACGACCAGTCGGGAGATCAACACTACGACGTGATCTCCGCTTTTATCAAGAGCATCCGCGGTTCCGACCCCGATGCCGCCCTGCACTGGTACGCCCGCATGACTTACGCCGGAGAAGACCAGCGCTTCATCGTCCGCCGGTTGATCATTCTGGCCTCCGAAGACATCGGCCTGGCCGATCCGCGGGCCATGGTGGTCGCCCACGCCGCCTGGAACGCCCTGGAATCGGTGGGCATGCCCGAAGCGCGGATTCCGATCGCCCAGTGCATCGTGTACCTGGCCCTGGCTCCCAAGTCCAACAGTGTCTGTAAGGCAATTGACGCCGCCTTGGCCGACGTGAAAAAACTGCCTCCCGGCCCGGTCCCGAAACACCTCCGGGACACCCACTACCCCGGGGCCGAAAAACTCGGCCATACCGGTTACCTGTACCCGCACGACCACCCGGACCACTACGTGGCCCAACAGTACCTCCCGGACAATTTGAAAGGCCGGAGGTACTACCATCCCTCCGGCCAGGGGTTTGAGAAGAAAAAGGGCTAAGGTAACATTTCCCAGAGTGCGACCTGCAGGCGGTGCACGGTGCCGCCGGCCTCGATCCACACCGGATAAGGCCGGTTGTTCCGGAACTTCAGGTCGGCTGTACCGTAGGACACGGTCGCGTCCCGGCCCACCGGCACGTAACCGACCGGCAGGCTGTGCGCGTGGCGTTCGACCACGGTCAGCCCCGCATCGAGCACGGCCCCGTATAGGACGGTGGACGTTCGGCAAACACCCCCGCCCCGCGCCGGCACGTGCCGGCCCCCACTGATCGCGTAGCCCACCACGAAATCGCGCTCGGCCGTCCGTGGGCCGACGGTGGCGTTGTAGGAAAACACCTGTTTCGGCGCCAGCACGGTACCGTTTAAGTATTCGGCAGCCTTGACGGCGTTAAGCATGTTGTTGTGGTTGCTCCCGCCGGGGTTGAACCGGACTTCACAGAAGCCGAGCCGGCGCTCGACCGGCAGTGAAACGGACTCCAGACCGGCCGTCACCGCATTCCGAAGGGCGGCGCCCGCCCCAGGCGCCAGGGCGTACCCCACCGCCTTCAACTCGGTCTCCACCCGGGACAAAAAGTCGTTCAGTATGGTTTCGTCCCCGGGAGGCAAAAGCCAGACCCGATCCGCTTCCGGTTCGCATGGAGTCCCGTCCGCGTTCAGGGTGGTGATTTCCAGTGGCTGAAAACGGTAACCCCAAGCTCCATCGTCCCATCCCAAGAACCAGGAACATTCCCCGGCCCGCACCTGGGTGAAGGCCGGAGCGGGGTACACTGGATCCAAGGTGCCCAGAAAACTCTCAAAAAGGGTACTCGGTACAAAAACCATTCCGGCGAGCTTTACCGCCGGCGCCTTGAGGGGTATCTCGCGGCCATCAAGGTAGGCCACGGCACTTCCCGGTATCACCCGTAACAACCGGCCGTCCCAATGACGGGCCGTGGCCGCTTCCCCGTCCCAGCCCACACCGACTCCTTCCCGTTCCAGTACGGGCCGTAACGGCATCATCACGGCGGCCTCCGCCGTACCAGCCGTCACTAGGCAGAAGATCAACAACAGCAACGGCAACACCAGCCGGTTCGTCCGTTTCCGCATGGACCACCCCCGCTTTCATTGATTTTCGGGCACGCACGCACTCCGTGCACCCTATCCTACATAAATATGCAACAGTCATATGGATATAACTGGAAAATTAGTGGAGTGAAAATAAAAATGCCCGGTGTGGTTAAACCTCAAAAACGTTTGAATCGTGCGCCAACGAGTACCGCTTTCAGTTTTGGATAAGTTAATTTTGAAAGTTTTTTGGGGACCGGCCCCGAGGAGGTTCTAACGTGACCGAAAAAACGGCTGCGGCGGAAGCGCGGATTGACAAGCTGATGGCCCGCGCGCGGAACGCACTCGAGCAGTTCCGGGAGTTCGATCAGGCCCGGGTGGACACCGTCGTGGAAGCCGCCGCCCTGGCCGGCGTCGACCGGCACATGGAACTCGCCCGGATGGCGGTTGAGGAGACGGGCCGCGGCGTCTACGAGGATAAGATCCTGAAAAACCTTTTCGCCACCGAGTACATCTACAACAGTATCCGCGACCTGAAAACGGTGGGGGTGATTCACCGGGATCCGGTCAGCGGCTGTCTCGAAATCGCCGAACCGGCCGGGGTGATCGCCGCCCTGTCCCCGGTGACAAATCCCACCTCCACTACGCTGTTCAAGGGCCTGATCGCCTTGAAAACCCGAAACCCGGTCGTGTTCAGTTTCCATCCGGGCGCGCAGCGCTGCAGCATGGCGTCGGCCCGCACCCTGCGGGACGCGGCCGTCGCGGCCGGCGCCCCGGAGGAATGCATCCTGTGGATCGAACACCCTTCAGTGGAGGCGGCCCGCGCCCTGATGAACCACCCCGGCGTAAACCTGATCCTGGCCACCGGCGGTACCGGTATGGTCCGGGCCGCTTACAGTGCCGGGCGGCCGGCGTTGGGCGTCGGGCCGGGCAACGTGCCCTGCTACATCGAACGGACCGCTGAATTGGAACGGGCGGTGACCGACCTGATCCTGAGCAAGACCTTCGACCACGGGATGATCTGTGCCTCGGAGCAGGCCTTGATCGTCGACCGCGCCGTGGCCGAAAAGGTGCGGAAACTGCTACAGGAGGCCGGGTGCCGTTTCCTGGAACCGGAGGAGGCCCGGTTGCTCGAAAAGGCGGCCACCGCCGACCGTACCTGCTCGCTGAACCCGCAGGTGGTGGGCAAAAGCGCGGCCGAAATCGCCCGGATGGCCAGTTTTAAGGTGCCGGAGGACACGAAAATCCTGGTGGCCGACCAGAACGGGGTCGGTCCCGATTTCCCGCTGTCCCGGGAAAAACTGAGCCCGATCCTGGCCTGGTACGTGGTGGAGGACGCGGACGAAGGGATCGGCCGGGCCGCGGAGGTGGTTATGTACGAAGGACAGGGCCACTCGGCGGTCATCCATTCGGAGGATCCGGAAGTGACCGCGGCTTTCACGGACCGGGTGCCGGCCGGGCGGATCATCATCAATTCCCCGGCCAGCCAGGGCGCCATCGGCGACATGTACAACACCCTGGTACCCTCTTTGACGCTGGGCTGCGGCTACGTCGGCCACAACTCCACTACCGATAACGTCAGCGCCGTCCACCTGGTCGACATCAAACGGGTCACCCCGCGGCGACCGGAAACACAGTGGTTCCGGGTACCGCCGGAGATTTATTTCGAACCGGGCTCCCTGAGCCAACTGGCCCTGATGGACGCCTTGCGCCGCGTATTCCTGGTGACCGATCCCACCCTGCTCGGCCTGGGTTACGTGGACCGGGTGCGCCGTCACCTGGACCGGCGCCGCGGGCCGGTACAGATGGAAGTGTTTTCGGATGTGGAACCGAACCCGTCCCTGGAAACGGTGGACCGGGGCACCGCCGCCGTGCGCGCTTTTGACCCGGACACCATCATCGCCCTGGGCGGCGGCTCCGTTCTGGACGCCGCGAAGGCGATGTGGCTGTTCCACGAGTACCCCGAAGTACGGTTTGAACACCTGAAACTGAAGTTCCTGGACATTCGGAAACGCACCTACCGCCTGCCCGCCCAGCCGCGCCGGACCCGCCTGGTGGCCGTGCCCACCACCTCCGGGAGCGGCTCCGAGGTCACCGCCTTCACCGTGATCACCGACCGCGAGCGCAACATCAAGTACCCGTTGGCCGACTACGCCCTGACCCCGGACGTGGCCATCGTCGATATGGACCTGGCCATGGGGCAGCCCCCGGGCCTGACGGCGGACGCCGGCATGGACGTGCTGGGCCACGCTCTGGAGGCGTATGTCTCGGTGCGGGCTTCAGACTATACCGATCCGCTGGCCCTGAAGGCGATCGCAAGCGTTTTCGAATACCTGCCCCGCGCCTACCGGCGGCCCGACGACCGCGAGGCCCGCGGGAAGATGCACACCGCGGCCACCCTGGCCGGGATGGCCTTCACCAACGCTTTCCTGGGGATCAACCACAGCCTGGCGCACAAGCTGGGCGGGGAGTTCGGCATCCCGCACGGGCGCGCCGTCGCCGTGCTCATGCCCCACGTGATCGCCTACAACGCACAGGTGCCCACCAAGTTCACCGGCTATCCGAACTACGAGCACTACCGAGCCGGGGAACGGTACCAACAGATCGCCAGGCATCTCGGCCAACCGTCCGCCACCATCGCGGAAGGAGTGACCGCGCTCGTGGAAGCAGTCCACAGCCTGATGCGGCAACTGGAAATCCCGCTGACCATCGCCGGGTGCGGTGTCCCGCGGGACCGGTTCGAGGCCGGGTTGCCCCTGCTGGCCGAAAAGGCGTACGAAGACCAGACAACCATCACCAATCCCCGCCAACCGCTGGTCTCCGAACTGGCGGAACTCTACCGCCGGGCCTACTGACGGGGTCAAAAAAACCCCGTTCGTTTGACGAACGGGGTTTGTCCGCTTGCGCAATTGCGAGCCTACTCGATCTGTTCTTTCTCCAGGGACCGGGCCCAGAGCTTCCACTGTTCCTCGACCCAGGCGTCAATGGTTTCGGAATCCAGATTGTCGGGCACACTGAAGTTTTCACACATGGACCGGTATTGTGTCCGGACGTGCTCCTTCAACTA
>JACUUW010000144.1 GCA_014859075.1 Desulforudis sp. | reverse complement strand
TGATTTCCCGTTTTAAAATCATGGCCGACATGGACATCGCCGAGCGTCGGGTGCCCCAGGACGGCCGCATCACTCTGAAAGTGGGGGACGGAGTGATCGACATCCGCGTCGCTTCTCTTCCCACTATCTACGGCGAGCGGCTGACCCTGCGTCTCCTGGACCGCTCCCGCAAAATGATTTCCCTGGAGGAACTGGGGGTAGCGCCGTCCATCCTGGAACGCCTGCGCGGCGTAATCGGCCTGCCCCACGGGTTTATCCTGGTGACCGGACCAACCGGCAGCGGCAAGACCACCACGTTGTACGCGGTTCTGGCCAACATCGACAACGTCGGGAAGAACGTAATCACCATTGAAGACCCGGTGGAATACCGGCTGGAGGGAATGAACCAGATTCAGATCAACCCCCGGGCCGGGCTCGCCTTCGCATCCGGCTTGCGCTCCGTGCTCCGTAGTGACCCCGACGTGATCATGGTCGGGGAAATCAGGGACAAAGAGACGGCGCGCATCTCGGTGGAGTCGGCGCTCACCGGACACCTCGTCTTTTCCACGCTGCACACCAACGACGCCGCCGGGGCCGTGAGCCGGCTGACGGATATGGGCATCGAGCCGTTTCTCACCGCCTCCTCGTTGGTCTGCGTCTTGGCCCAGCGCCTGGCACGCGTACTTTGCCTTAACTGCAGAGAACCTTACGAAATGTCCCGGAGTGAACTGGAAAAAATACCGGGCTTTCCCCTGGAAGACGGGGAGAGTACGGTCACCCTGTACCGCCCCGGGCACTGCCTGCGCTGCAGCAACACCGGTTACCGGGGCCGGATCGGGATTTTCGAACTCTTGCCGGTCAGCGAGGCGATTCAAAAGATGACCATCAGCCGGAACTCAAGCCGGGAAATCAATCAAGCGGCGCTGGCTGAAGGGATGGTTACGTTGTATCAGGATGGAATAAGCAAGGTCAAACAAGGCGTCACGTCACTGGAGGAGCTCATGAGAGTCATTGTGTGAGTTTAAGACCGCTGCGGGTCTCCATATTCAGCGTCTGGAACCGGTGCTGTTCCACTCGGTACCCGCGGAAAGGGGATGAAACCATGTCTTACAGGTTGAACCGGGTGATGCGCCGCTCCGGGAACGTCCTCCGGAGTGAGCGGGGCTTCACGTTGGTGGAACTGATGGTGGTCGTGGTGGTCATCGGTATACTGGTGGCGATTGCTGTGCCGGTGTACGGAGGTATCCAGGAGCGTGCCAAGCAGAACGCCTGCTTGGCGAACCAGAGGGCCATCGAAAATGCTGCCGCCATATTTTACGCCGAACATGACCGCTGGCCGGAAAGCATCGCGGAATTAACACAAAGTATCGGCGAGGGCGATGACGCGGCCGGTCCTTTCTTGCAGGGAGAGCCGATGTGCCCCTCGGTGACCACGAAGTACGGTATCAACGACAGAGGACAGGTGCAACAGCCGTCCGGTTGCAGACACGAGCACTATAGCGGCGTTGAAACATGGCCGGGGGGCCAGGTGGCAGGTAATACGTGGAGTGGCTTCAGCAGGGCTGCGCTTGGCGGTACCCCCCTTCTGAGCCGCCTCTTTGCGCTCCTTGACTTTCGGCGGGCGGTCGGGTAAAATTTAAGGTAAGTCGGGGCGTAGCTCAGCTTGGCTAGAGCGCTACCTTGGGGTGGTAGAGGCCGCAGGTTCAAATCCTGTCGCTCCGACCATTTTAGTTTGAATATACATTGCCCGGGAGGCTTTCACGCTTCTCGGGTTCGTGTTTTTCACCATCCATGCCTTTCAAGCCACACGATGCATATCACGCCGTTCAGGATACTCGGCCTGCTTCTGAAGTGAAAGCCTACACGGAACGGGGACCAAGAGGTGGGGTTTCAGGCGTGGTGTTTTGAAGCCATTCTGCGAATTTGGCCAACCCCTCGCGAATTGGAGTGGCGGGCCGGAAGCCTAGCAGGCGCTCGGCTTTTTTGATGTCCGCCCAGGTCCGCGGGACGTCGCCGGGCTGCAAGGGCTGGAGGTCGACGAGGGCGTTTTCGCCCAGCACCTCCTCGAGCAGGCGGATGAGTTCCCTAAGCTCTACAGTCCGGGAGTTGCCCAGGTTGAACACTTCGTAGGGGTCGGATTCGTAGTCGATGGCGGCCAGGGTGCCGGCAATGATGTCGTCGATATAGGTATAGTCGCGACGGGTGGTGCCATCCCCGAAGACCGGGACGGGCCTGCCGCCCAGGATCAGGCGGGCGAACTTGTGGATGGCCAGGTCCGGGCGCTGCCGGGGGCCGTACACGGTAAAAAACCGAAGTGTGACCGTGGGCATTCGGTGCAGGTGTGCGAATGAGTGGCACAGGGCTTCACCCGCCAGCTTGGTGGCGGCGTAAGGCGAAATGGGCGTGAGCAGGGGATCCTCTTCGCTGAAGGGTACTTTTTCGTTGATGCCGTATACCGAGCTGGACGAACCAAAGACGAACTTCTTGACCCGGGCGGCAACCGCGGCGTCCAGGAGGTGTAAAGTACCGGTGGTGTTCACCTCGTGGTACAGGAACGGATCGGTGAGCGACGGGCGCACCCCGGCCCGGGCGGCCAGGTGGACGATGATGTCGGGGTGATAGGAAATGATGAAGGGGCGGATCGTCTCCCGGTCCCGGATGTCGGCCGGGGCCAGCAGAAACCGGGGGTTGTCCCGGTGCGGGTCGATGTTCGCCCACTTGACTCCGGGGTTGTAGAAATCGTTGAAGTCGTCCACACACAGCACCTGGTGCCCGCCGGCCAGAAGGCGGTCGACGAGGTGGCTGCCGATGAACCCGGCCCCGCCGGTGACGACGATCCGCCGGGGTGTATCAAGCATCAGCGGCCCACCCCCACGTAAGTGAACCCGACCGCTTTGATGGCGACGCGGTTCAGGGCGTTGCGCCCGTCCACAATGATCCGCTGGCGCATCCCCTGACCGAGTTTGACGTAGTCCAGGTGGCGAAACTCGTCCCACTCGGTGAGCAGGGCCAAGGCATCGCAGTCTCGGGCCAGTTCCTCTGGGGTGTCACAGTAGATGACATCCAGGTCGGGGTGGTTCCGGCGACAGGTAGGCATGGCCACCGGATCGTGGGTCTTCACGGTGGCGCCCAGTTCCAGCAGACGCCGGGCGACGGACAAAAAGGGGGCATCGCGCACGTCATCGGTGTTCGGCTTGAAAGCAATGCCGAGAAGACCGATTGTGGTGCCCCGGAGCACCTTCAACCGGGCTTGGAGCTTCTTCACGATCGACTCGTGTTGGCGGAGGTTGGCCTGCACGGCGGCTTCAACCAGATACATATCGTAGCCGTACTGGGCGGCGGTGTGCCGGATGGCGCTCACGTCCTTGCCGAAGCAGCTGCCGCCCCAGCCGGCGCCGGCCGCCAGGTAGCGCAGCCCGATCCGGTCGTCCAGGCCGATTCCCCGCGCCACCTCGGTGATGTCGGCGCCTACGTATTCAGCGAGGCCGGCAAACTCGTTGACGAAGGAGATTTTCATTGCCAAAAAGGCGTTGGCGGCGTACTTGGTAAGCTCGGCACTGGTCGGAGTAGTGGTTAGAAATACCGGCAACTTGTCACCCTGAGGGCGGGGAATGCCGGCCGGCGGCGTGAAGGTCTGTTCCAGGATCGGTGTATACAACTCGCGCAGGGTGTTCACGGCGAAGGATTCGTTCGCCCCGACCACAATCCGGTCCGGGTAGAAGGTATCGTAAAGAGCCGCGCCTTCCCGGAGAAACTCTGGGTTTGACGCCACCGAGAAGCGGGTGGCCAGACCCCGCTCCCGGAAGTGGTTGATGAGGATCGCCTCCACCCGGCGGGCCGTACCCAGGGGCACGGTGGATTTCACGGCGACGGTGAGGGCCTGCTTTTCATCTATGCGGCGCCCGATTTCGTCGGCTACGGCCTCCACATAGGTCAGATCGGCATCCCCGTTGTCCTTGCGGGGGGTGCCGACGGCGATGAAAACGACGTCGGAGGCCGGGTCGAAGGAGTCCCATTCGCCGAAGGTGAGGGAGAGGTTCATTGCCATAAGGTCCTCAATTCCCGGTTCGTGGATGGGGACGCGACCGTCAGTCAGAGATTCAAGCACCCTCGGGTTCTGGTCAATGCAATGCACTTCGTTGCCGATGTAGGCCAGTGCCAAGGCGGTGGTCAGGCCGACGTAACCGGTGCCGATGATGGATACTCTCACGTGCAATAACCCCTTTGCTCTAGAAGTTACTTCAAGGGAGTTTTCGACACGGAAGCCGGTATTCCTGCAAGATAATGGGAGCAGTCCACCGAAGGGGAGACAAGGGGACGTCTCTCTTGTCTTCGGGAGACACCGGAACCGTCCCCGTGTCTTTCCGTTTCTCTTTCTGTCTTTCCGTCTCGGTCTCGGTCTGACGAGACACCGGAACCGTCCCCTTGTCGCGGTGCTTCTGGTTGAGGGGCGGGGGCTGGTACATTAGAATGGTAGGTAGGTGGAGACAAGATAAAGGGGCGGTGCCGGTGGGGCTTTCTACCACGCGTTATTCCAGTATTGACGATTTCCGTGGTTTCTCGGTGTTCCTCATGTTCATCGCGAACTTCATCGTTCTTTTTGCACAAAACCCGCCGCTGGTGCTGGACCACGCCCGGGCGGATGTTTTCCTTCCCCTGGACTTGGTGGCACCCTTGTTCGGGTTCGCCATCGGCCTTTGCCTCCCGTTGACGCTGACGCACGCCCGTAACCGGCAAGACCCCGTGTTCGGGCGGGTGGCCCGGCGGGTGGCGCTGCTGTTTGTCATCGGCTATGTCCCCAACTTCTACTACCGGTTCTCGGCCGAGGCTGGCGTCTGGCAGACGGCGACGGGCACCTGGGGCATCCTGGAGACCTGGGCGCTGGGCTACGTGGTCGCCTTTCTACTTTGTTACGTCCGCCTGGAGTATCGCCTGTTCATCGCCGGGGGCCTGGCGT
>JACUUW010000143.1 GCA_014859075.1 Desulforudis sp. | reverse complement strand
CTTTGCCGATATGCGGTAGACAAAAAAAAAGAACGGACGAGTTGTCACTTGCTAGTTGACTACGTTCGGTTCAGAATTGTAAAATAGGCCTAGGTTGTGCTTTCGGTTACATATGGATGCGGTCTGCACTTGCCGGGTGACAACCCGCGGGTCCGGGTCGGATTCACTGATAGACTATTGTTTCTCCGGAGGAAGGGCAGTACCGGATGGCTGAAAAGAACACAGCTGATGCTTCCCAAAACCGTACCAGAGCAGAAATTTTCCACTTCGTATTTTTGACGCTGGCCCTTTTTATTTTTTGGGTCGTGTTGTCGGGGAAGATGGAAGTCAAGTACCTGGTCATCGGATTCGTGACCGCCGTGGCCGTCACGGTACTCACCCGGCCGCTTTTGATTTTGCCCCCGGAGCGGACGGGTTCCTGGCTCTCCCTCTGGGACCTCCCCTGGTTCCGCATCATCGCCTACGTTCCCTGGTTGATCTATCAGATTATGGTGGCCAACGTGCAGATGGCCTGGATCATCCTGCATCCCAAGCTGCCGGTTGATCCGCAGATAGTCACCTTTCACAAGCGCATCCCCCACCCGGTGGGGCGTTTTGCGCTGGCCAACTCCATTACGCTCACTCCCGGGACCATCACCGTCAGTGTGGATGAACACGATTACACCATCCACTGCGTCCAGTCTGTTTTTGTCGGTGGTGTCGCTCCCGAGGAGGGTGAGGGGACCATGCCGGCCCAGGTGGGGGCGGTTTTCGGTATCCCGCGGGGAGTCGGTCTCGACCGGCAGGAAACTACCGACAAGGGGTTGTAGCCGTGCATTATTTTTTTTGGGTCATGATTGTGGTCTTGGTGATTGCGAGCGTCGTTGTTTTTGTGGGCCGTGTGATTCCGGGGCCGACCATTTTTGACCGGCTGACCGGGATCGCGGTGATCGGCACCAACATGATCCTGTTCTTGCTGTTGATCGGGGTCCTGGAGGGCCGGTTGGACATGTACGTGGACCTGTCCATCGCTTACGCCGCCATCGGCTTTATTACGTTGTTGGTTTTGGGCAAGTACTTCGAGCGCAAGGGAGGCATCGACCGGTGAACTTCGTGGCCGCGGCGCTGATGTTTACGGGGTTCTTTTTCCTCCTGGTGGGAACGGTCGGTGTCCTGCGCCTTCCCGATTTCTACACGCGGATGCACGCCGTGGGTAAATGTGACACCCTCGGGCTGTTGCTCTGCCTGGTCGGCCTGATGGTTTACGAAGGGGTCAGCCTCGTTTCCCTGAAAATGTTGTACATCTGGGTGTTCATCCTGATGGCCAGCCCCACGGCGACGCACGTCTTCCTGCGGGCCGCTTTGCGTGCGGGCCTGAAGCCGTGGACGCGAACGGAGGGACGGAGTTAGATGGAACTGGTACAGCCGGCGTTTCTCCTGGTCCAGTTGGTGGCCGCGCTCATCGCTTTAAACCATCGTGACCTGATGGTCGCGGTGATCATGTTTGCCGCCTTTAGTTTTTGTTCGGCACTGTTGTTCACGCTCATGGACGCCGTGGACGTCGGATTCACCGAGGCGATCGTCGGGGCGGCGACCACCCTGTTTTACATCGCCGTTCTCTACCGGGTCAAGAGGAGGTCCTCCGCATGATTAAAAAAGCGACGGTGGTGGTCCTGATCCTGGTCGGGTTGCTGTTCTCCTATGTGGCCCTTAGCTTACCGCCCACGGGTGATCACGAGGCGCCGGCCGCGCTGCACGTGTCGCCGCGGTACATCGAAAAGGCCTACGAGGAGACGAAAACACCGAACATGGTTTGCGCCGTGCTCGCCGACTACCGTAGTTACGACACCTTGGGCGAGACGGTTGTTATCGTCGTCGCCGGCATCGCGACCGTGTTTATCCTGGGGGTAAGGCGGCCGTCGGACGAAGCCTGATAATCACCGTCGGCGGGGTCCGGCTGAGGGAGAGGGGATTGGAATGCGCAAGGGTTTCGGCAGTATTGTTTTAGACGTTGCCTTCCGGCATCTTGCTCCTTTTATGATTCTGTACGCCGTGTACGTACTGGTGCACGGCCATTACGGCCCGGGGGGCGGTTTCCAGGCCGGCGCCATGCTGGGTCTGGCCCTGTGCCTTGTGCAGTTGGTGCAGGGACACGATGCGAAACCGAAATGGGGCCTCGGCATGACGGCAGGCCTGGTGCTCGCCTGTGTCGGCGCCCTGATCTACGTGGGCATCGGTTTGGCGGCTTTTGTCTGGAGCGGCAATTTCCTCGACTACGGTGTCCTGCCCATCGCCGCGATACCGGCGGAAGCCCGGGCGTTGGGGATCCTGGGCATTGAGTCCGGGGTCACCCTGGGGGTAATGGGTGTCATCTTTGTCATATTTGATCTGTTGACCCGGGACAAGGGACAAGGGGCGTGAGTAACGCGTGTTAGACCAGGGAATCGGCTACTATCTGACTGGTTACCTGAACTGGTGGCTGATCGGGGTTTTGTTCCTGGTGGGCCTTTACGGGGTTATCGTCAAGGAGAACCTGCTGAAGAAAGTCATGGGCTTGAACGTGATGCAGGTTGCCGTCATCCTTTTCTTTCTGAATATCTCCCAGAAAACGGATACCGTGTTGGCGGTGCTGGGAGCGGGAGAAAAGGCCGGTGATGTTGTGGCCTACGTCAACCCCCTGCCGCACGCGCTGATGCTGACCGCCATCGTGGTGGCCCTGGCCGTCACGGGCGTGGCCCTGGCTTTGCTGCTGAAGGTTTATCGCGACTACGGCACTCTGGAAGAGCCCGAGTTGTTTAGGAGGATGCAGCAATGACGGCCCACCTGCCGATTCTCATGATCGTAGTTCCGCTGGCCATGGGTCTGGCGTCCCCGGTGTTGGCCATGCTGTCCACGCGGTTGACGCGGGCTCTGGTTTTGTTGTCCGCCGCGGCCACCCTGGGCTGTGCGGCGGGCGCCCTGCAGCGGACCCTGGAAATGGGGGAGTCCTGGAGTTACTGGCTGGCCGGCTGGCCGCCCCCCTGGGGAATTGAATACGTGGTGGACCCCCTGGCCGGGGGCCTGAACACGCTGATCGCGTTCCTGGCCCTGGTCACGCTGGTCTACGCCGGTCCTTACCTGGAAAAGAGAACGCCGTTGGAGAAGGGCACTTTTTACGCCCTGTTCCTGCTCACCGTGGCCGGGCTGATGGGCATGGTGATCACCGGCGACATGTTCAACCTGTACGTGTTTCTGGAAATCTGTTCGCTCACGGCCTACGCCCTGATCGCCTCCGGCGGCCGCCGGGCGACCGTGGCCGCGATACGTTACCTGATCATCGGTTCGGCCGCCGCCTGTATGTACCTTTTGGGCCTGGGCTACGTACACGTGATGACCGGCTCCCTGAACATGGCCGACCTGATGGTGCTGCTGCCGCCGCTGATGGCGGATTCCCCGGTGATGGTGTTGGCCGTGGTGCTGATGGCGGCCGGCCTGGGTATCAAGGTGGCGCTGTTCCCGCTTCACGGTTGGCTGCCGGACACCTACAGCTACACGCCGGCCCCGGTGCTGGCGTTTATCGCGGCCGTGATGACGAAAGTGGCCGCCTACGCCTTGTACCGCATTTTCTTCTTCGTGTTTGCGGTCGCCGGGCCGGTGTCCGTGACACTGGAGGTAATGGGTTGGCTGGCCGCGGCCGGCATCCTGTTCGGCTCGATCATGGCCATCGCCCAGCGTGATTTGTGGCGGATGCTGGCTTATTCCAGCGTGGCCCAGGTGGCCTACATCGTCCTCGGACTCGCCATCGGAAACAGCCTGGCGCTGATCGGGGCCCTGCTGCACATCGTCAGCCATTCCGTCGTGAAGGGACTGCTGTTCTTGATTGCCGGGGGCGTGAAGTGGCAGACCGGCCTGCGCAACATTCCAGAATTCGTGGGGATGGCCCGGCACATGCCGTGGACCATGGGTGTTTTTGTGATCGCGGCCATGTCCATGATCGGCCTGCCGCCCACCATCGGCTTCTTCAGCAAGTGGTACTTGATCCTGGGCGCGGTGGAGGCCGGCGCCTGGGTATTCGTGGCCGTGCTCATCGCCTCGAGCTTGCTGACGGCGATCTACTTCTTCCGTGCCATTGAGTTCGCCTACCTGAAGGGTAAAAAGCCGGAGGAAGTCCCGGCGGAGGCGGTCCTGCCGGCCCGCGCCGGGTTGGAACTCCCGGTGCGCATGCTGGTGCCCATCCTCGTGTTGGGTGTGGGCGTGGTACTGCTCGGGCTTTTCAACGAACAACTGGTGACCAACGTCATTCAATACGCGCTTCCGTGGAGGTTGCCCTAAATGAGCGGAGAGTTTTTCCTGGCCAACGTGCCCGTTTGGGCCGTATCAATCTCCCTGGTGGCCGCCGGGCTGATCCTGTTTCTGGACAAGCAGCCCAACATCCGGGAGGCGGTGACGATGGCCGCGGCTTTCATCAAGTTCGGCCTGGTGCTGACCATGCTGCCGACGGTGCTGGGCGGCGGCGTGGTGGAAACCGCGCCCCTGCACATCGCCAAGGGTATCGCCCTGCAGTTCCGGGTGGATGCTTTCGGGTTGATCTTCGCCTTGTTGGCCTCGGGCCTGTGGATCGTTACCTCCATTTATTCGATCGGATACATGCGGTCCCTGAAATACGGTCACGAGACGGGTTACTTCGCCAGTTTCGCCGTGTGTCTCTCGGCGGCCATGGGCATCGCGATGTCGGGCAACCTGCTGACCTTCTTTATCTTTTACGAGATTCTCACCGTGGCGACCTACCCGCTGATCATTCACCGGCGCAACTCCGAGGCCGTGATCAAGGGCCGGGAGTACATGGTCTACCTGCTGATGGCCGGCCAGGCTCTGCTGATCGCGGTGGCCTGGACGCACTATCTCGCTCCCGGGGTCGGTTTCACGGCGGGCGGTTTTCTGGCGGACACCGGCGCTTCCACGTTGGCCCTGCAGGTGCTGTTCGTGCTGTTA
>JACUUW010000142.1 GCA_014859075.1 Desulforudis sp. | reverse complement strand
TACTCCCCACCGCCGCCGGCATCGGGGCGGTGCTTTTTGATGTTCGCCTACCAGCCCCCGGGCGGTGAATTTCAAGTTTAAGTAGGTGATGAGGGGTCAGAACTCTTGTCTACTTTGACAGGAGCTGGTATGTGGTCTACAATAGACTGGATGATAGTCTAAATGGAGGGTGGCGTATGCGTAAGGTTGGGTCTTACGAAGCCAAGACACACTTGCCTGAGCTTCTGAAGCGGGTTGCGCGGGGTGAAAGGATCACCATAATGAAGCATGGCACGCCCGTGGCGATGCTCATGCCCGTCGGGGCACGGGGCAAATCGGATGTGAACACTGTGATTCGGGAAATCCTGGAATTTCGGAAAGGGCGTACACTCGGAGAACTGAGCCTCCGGGAGATGATCGAAGAGGGGAGAGAGTAGTGGGGCGCTTCGTGGTGGACTGTTCGGTGGTGATGGCTTGGTGTTTTGAGGATGAGGCCGACGAGTACGCGGACTCCGTGCTGTACCTGCTCCGGGAGACTGAGGCGGTCGTGCCGGGTATCTGGTTGTTAGAGGTGGCTAATGTGCTGCTGGTCGGCGAGCGGAAGCACCGACTGACCAAAGCGGACAGTGCACGCTTTATCAAGCTCCTCCGGGAATTGCCCATTGTTGTTGATCAGGAGACTCCCGATTACGTCTTCACCGAGGTTTTGTCGACCGGTAGGCTGTACGGTTTGTCTGCTTATGACGCCGCGTACCTGGAGTTGGCGATGCGGGAAGGGACGGCACTGGCAACGCGGGACAGCGTCTTAAGGCAAGCCGCCCTACAGTCTGGCGTGAAGCTGGTATAATCAGCAATGCCGTCAGGACTTCCGACCGGCGTCTGGTCCAACGAGGAGTTTGCCGGGTCAGACATTTCGGCCCAAGGCGTAGCCGATGAACTTCACGTACTCGGTGAAGGTGTATATGACGCTCTTGTTGTTCGCCCACCAGCGGGCGGGGTCGAAGTCGGGGTCGGCCGCGGCGCTGTAGGTGAGGTCGATGCCGCTGTCCCGGAATTCGCGTTCGAAAGTGAACTTGACCCGGCGCATGTGGTAGTTGGAGGAGACGACGAGGGCGGAGGTAAAGCCGTGCTGCTCCATCAACTCGCGGGTGAAGACGGCGTTCTCGTAGGTGCTGTCGGCACGGTCCTCGGGGAAGACGGCGGCGGCCGGGACGCCCAGTTCGACGGCGTGGTCCCGCATGAGGGCGGCGCTGGTGGTGGTGTGGTAGATCTGGCCGCCGGAGACGATCAGGCAGGGGGCGTGGCCGGCGTGGAACAGGGCGGCGCCGTGGGCGGTGCGCGAACCGCGGTCGCCGGCCAGAACGACGATGACGTCGGCTTGCCGGGGCGGCTCGTCCAACACCAGGAGGCGGCCGGCGGAGAAGAAGGCCGCGACGAACAGGGCCAGTACGGCGCCGGTGATGATCAGTTTGGCGAGCGGGGTTGTTTTCATAGGCATTTTACGGCTCGGGTAAAAACCGGTCTTTGACATTTGGGCGAAAAAGACTTTCTGCAAGGACTATCATGACATCCTTGTAGTCCTCGGGTTCTCGCAGGCGTAAGTCCGCTATCAATGGCTGCCGATATCAAGTATCAAGACAGGCTTCAACCGCCAGATGCAGGGTGTGTTCAATGTAACGGCGCAAAAGCTTGTTGTCTTGCAACTGGACAAGTGGAACGTGCTGTTGTTCCTTTAAATCGGCGGATGTATTCAGCGAGCAGCCTCGTCTTTTCTTCCAGCAGTCGCCGGTCAACCATCACTTTTCTCCCGGTTCAAGTATTAGACAATATGGCTTTACTCATCATTGTTCGCGCGACAAAAGGTCGGCGACGATGGCCAACGCCCACAGCATCCAGGTGGATGGGGAGTGGTAGGCCCCCACCGCCGGCAGGAAGTGGGTGGCTGCAAGGCGTGAGGCGTAATCCGGGCTTAATAGCCGACTGGTGGGCCCGGTGCCGGTCAGCGGCATTGCCGGGACCAGGTGGGCCGGTTCCGCGGGTGGCGGGCTCGCGTCGCGTACCGGTGTGCGTCTGGTTTTCGGTGCGGCAGGCGGTTTGGGCTCAGGATCAGCCTCCGGTTCGCTACCCGGGTTATCCGGTTGCGCGCCGGGGTCTTCCGGTTCAGTGTCGGGGTCACCCGGATCACCCGGGGTCCCCGGATCAATATTGGGGTCGCCTTCCGCGATGTTAAGGGTCAGGGTGGCGCACGCCTGTTGTCCTGCCCCCTCGGTGACACGGACGGTAAAAGAAAACGTTTTCCCACCTGTTTCCAGCACCGGGGTGCCGCGCAGACGGCCATCCTCCGCAAGAAGCAGATCTTCCGGCAAAGGGTCGTTGGCCTGCCAGGTGTAGTGTCCGTCGCCACCGAACGCCTCAAGCGTGAATTCGTAAGGCTCACCAGCCGTAGCGGGCGGCAGGCTGGTTGTAGTGATGGCGAGTTCAGGATGGATTATTTCCCCGGCCGCATAGGCCGGCAGGTAGGTAATGCGGCCGAGGGCCGGATCCTGATCCTGGTGATGGAGAAGCTCAGCGATGGATTCGCGGGTGGCGCCGGCGCCCCAGTCGTTGTGGGTCGCGTCAACGTCGGTCGCGGAAATGCGGGTGCCGTCGGCGAGGCTGATCACCGGTTGCCCCGGGGCCGCTTCGGGGAAGGTGTTACTGAGTTCGGGGTTATGCCCGGCGGCGGGGCCCCCCAGCACCACGCCGGTGGGGCTGTCCTGACCCGTTTCGTCCGCCCCGACGATCATCACGGCGGGGGCGTCGTCGGGCACAAATGCGAGACCCTGCACGGTGACGTGGCCGGCGGTAATGACCAGCGCCGGGCCGGAAGATGGCGCGAGGACCGGGCGGCTGGCGCCCTCAACCTGACCTCGCAGGGTGATCCCGCGGTCAAGAACCAGCGTTTCTATTTCCTCATACGTGCCGTTCGTCAGGATAAGGGTGTCCCCCGGGTGGAGCGCTGCCACGGTGTCCGGAATGCCAACCGCCCTGGTGTATTGGTCGGGCACCTGGTAAACGGTGCGGTGTACGACTTCCGGCGGCGTGCCGAGCCAGGGGGCATACTTTACGGTATCGCTGACTTTTTCGCCCGAACTGCTATTCAAATCGGTCTTGGGACCCTCGGGTGCGTTCCACCAGTTGAAGGGGGCAATGACGGTGGCCAGTTCGCTTTCCACACCCCAGATCAGGTTACCCTGGAAATGGTTCCATTCCACCCGGGTGTTTGTCACATTTAGCGGGGTGAGAGATACCCCGCATTCATTGCGGGCGATGTAGTTGGCACGCACCATGTTGGAATCGCTGGGGTGGTTTGTTGCACCAGTTATCCGGACACCGCTCTTAGTATTATCGGTACTCCAATTGGCGGTAATGATTGAATCACGGACGGTCAGGAAAGAAATACCCCAGTCCAGATTGTTTCGCGCTTCGGTATCCTTTATGGTGCAGGCATTTGCATTCCGTAAAAAAATGCCCCGGCGATTACCGGTCGCAATTACACCACGCACGGTTAGGCCGCAAACGTCCTTGCCAATGATGCCGGCACCTGATCCTCCAGTTGACCTGGTAACGGTCAGGTTGGTAATTGTTACGTTGTTTGCGGACACCTCTATCGCGGGCCGTTCCAGGTCGGCCGCCTGTACGACCACCTCCGCGGGGCTGCCCAACCCCTCAAGCCTCAGTCCCGGTACGAGGATTTCGACGTTTTCATCGTAAGTTCCTGAATAAACCAGTATTCTCACCGTGCTATCCGGGTGACTTTGCGCGGCGCAAACGGCGGCACTGATGCTGGGGTATTGGCCTTCCGGTTCCGGTCCCACCGTGAGGGTTACACCGGGCGCGGCCCACGAAGCGGGGACAGCCCAGGCCAGGAAAAACCAGAAAAGGCAGGCTAACCAGAAACGAATACCCTGCTGAAAGCGGAATTTGAATCGGGTGCGAAACGTAATTGCCATGCGCGTCACGAATTACTAAGTTTTTTCATCATATTAATTCAGGGTAATTCGGGGTTTTCTGTCAAAATCCTTGGTGTTGAAGGTACTTTTTGGGGATTAAATTTCGCATTCCCATCGTGATCCCGGTTGCTTACTGCAAAGGTCGGCGCTTGCTTGAAGCGCTGGTGAAAGCTAAGGCCCCCTGTTAATGACTGGGGTCCGCGGCCCGGCTTTGGGGGCGCGCGATTATCCTGCAAGGGGCCGTGACCCTCTTGTGGATTACGAGTTGCGCCGGCGAATCTTGTCCCAGGGTTCTTTTTCCAGGAAACTTCCCGCCACGTTGGCGTCCATCTGCAGGAACATTTCGTAAGGGACGGTGAAGGAGAGCAGGTCCTTGTCCACCAGGCGGCGCACCGTGACGTCGGTGAGGCCGATCACCGCCCGGGGCTTGTCCGCCCGGGCCTCGGCGAGGGGGATGATCCCCACGGTGTGGCAGCCGGCGCCGAAGGGGGCGAAGACAACCCGTTCGCCGCCGCGGTCGTAGTGGGCCAGCACGACGAGCGCCGAGAGCTGGTCCGGGGTGGCCAGGAAGGAAACGAGGGCGGGCCGTTCTTCCGGGGTGACCTGGTCCAGGGGCTTGAAAACCACGTAGGTGGTGGGCACCCGGGTGACGGGCAGGGACTCCACGAATTTCCGGGCCTCTTCCGGGGACTTGACGTAACGCTCGCCCTCGGCCAGCTCGGGGCGCCGGCGGACCACGGCCTCCCCTTCGGGGGCGCCGGCGAGGTCCGGGTTGCCGGTGGAAATGAAATACTCGATGCCGCCCGGGAAGTGGACGTACTGGTTGCCGAAGCCGAGTCCGGTGCCCCCGCCCAGACAGCCGAAGGTCTTTTCGTCGAATACCGCGGTCTTGCCTTTGGCGGCGCCTGCGAACAGGGCGGCCACGCAGCCCCAGCGCCCTTCCTTGAACTGCACCGCGCCTTCCGGTTTTTCATCGGTGAGGATTACGGCCACGGGGGCGTAGCGCAG
>JACUUW010000141.1 GCA_014859075.1 Desulforudis sp. | reverse complement strand
TTGCGGCCATGATCCGTACCAAGGGTGAACCCGGAACGGGCAACGTGGTGGAAGCCGTGCGGCACATGCGGTTGGTGACGGACGAAATACGCCGGATCCGGTCGGCACCGCCGGAGGAGTTGGTCTCCCTGGCCCGGGAACTGGGTGCGCCTTACGAACTGGTGGTGCAGGTGGCCGAGTTGGGCCGTCTGCCGGTGGTGAACTTCGCGGCCGGCGGTATCGCCACCCCGGCCGACGCCGCCCTCATGATGCAGTTAGGCTGCGATGGCATTTTCGTCGGTTCCGGTGTCTTCAAGTCGTCGAACCCCGAGGGCCGCGCGCGGGCGATTGTGGTCGCGACCACCCACTTCAACGACCCGCAGATCCTGGCCGACATCTCCCGCGACCTGGGGGAAGCGATGGCCGGACTGGAGATCAGCATCATCCCCGAGCACGAGCGGATGCAGGAGCGGGGCTGGTAATGACCGCAGTGGGTGTGCTGGCGCTGCAGGGCGCCTTCCTGGAGCATGCGCGGGCGCTTCAAGCCTGCGGCTGCCGCCCGGTCGAGGTCCGCAAGCCCGAACAGTTGGACGACTGTCGGGCTCTGATCATTCCGGGTGGGGAATCCACCGCCATCGGGAAGCTCATGGACGAATTCGGGCTGTTCGAATCGGTACGCCGGTTTGGGGCCGGGGGGCGGCCGATATTCGGAACCTGTGCCGGGATGGTGCTCCTGGCCCGGGAGATCGAGGGCTCCGAGCAGCCCCGCCTGGGCTTGATGGACATCGCCGTGAAACGGAACGCCTTCGGCCGCCAAGTGGACAGTTTCGAGGCCGATGTCCTGGTCCCGGTGTTGGGGGAAAAGCCGGTGCGGGGCGTGTTCATCCGGGCCCCTTACGTGACGGCGGTGGGCCGGGGGGTGGAGACGCTGGCCGTGTTCGACGGCAAAGTGGTGCTGGTAGGTCAGGACAAGTTCCTGGCGGGGGCTTTTCACCCCGAACTGACCACCGATACCAGACTGCACCAATACTTCCTCAGATTCCTGGACTGACGCTCTGCCCAACCGGGCCGAAGAAGTCAAGTGTGTACGATAAAGGGTGGCCGTCTTTTCCCAGTGGTTTAGGTTACTTCTTTCTTGCCTTTTACAGAGGTTTATATTAGAATGGTGGACATCATCAGAAAAAGCCTGAAAAACCCGATGCCGGGGAGAAGTAGCCGTGGATCCGACGCAGAGAGCCGGTGGGTGGTGTGAACCGGCCGGAGATGCGGGGAAGTCCGCCCCGAAGGGGTTCCGCCGATAACGTAGGCGGGAACGGCGTGCACCGTTATCGCAACCGAGTGGGCCGCACCGCAAGGTGTCCGGCCAAAAAGGGTGGCAACGCGGGAGCAGACCTCTCGTCCCTTCCATGAGGGCGGGGGTTTTTTTAATTCCTTTGTGGCTTGGAGCATCACAATACAACAGTAAAGGGGAGAGGCTGGCTTAATGTCAAGGAAACTGCGTCTGATGATTCCGGGTCCCACACCGCTGCCGCCGGAGGTGAGCGAGGCGCTGGCCCGCCCGATGGTCGGCCACCGCGGCAAGGGGTTCGCGGAACTCACCGCCAGGCTGCACGAGAAGCTGCAGCGGGTCATGCAGACTGAAAACGAGGTGTTCATTCTCACCAGCTCCGGTACCGGCGGGTTGGAGGCGGCGGTCGCCAACACGGTGAACCCCGGGGACAAGGTGCTGGCGCTGGTGGCCGGCAAGTTCGGCGAGCGCTTCCGGGACCTGGCCCGCGCGTACGGTGCCGAGGTGCTGGAGCTGCATTTCCCCTGGGGTGCGCCGGTGGACCTGGACGCAGTGGCGGAAAAGCTCAAGCGGCATCCGGACCTGAAGGTGATTCTGACCACCCAGAACGAGACTTCGACCGGAGTGGTCCACGACATCCGGGGCTTGGGCGCCCTGGCCGCCGAACACGGGGCCGTCCTGGCTGTGGACGCGGTCAGCGGGTTGGGGGGTATCGACCTGCCCGCCGACGCCTGGGGGGTGGACATCCTGGTCACGGCCTCCCAGAAGGCGCTGATGACCCCACCCGGGCTGGCGATGATCAGCCTGAGCGAGAAGGCTTGGGCCAAAGTGGCCGAGTGCCGCGCCCCGCGGTACTACTTCAGTCTGCCGGCCGCGAAAAAGGCCCTGGCTAAGTGGAACACGGCTTACACGCCGGCGGTGTCGCTTTTCTTTGCCCTGGAGGCGGCCCTGGACCTGATCCTGGCGGAGGGTCTGGAGCAGGTGTTCGCCCGGCACCGGCTGCTGGCCCGGGCGATTCGGGAAGGTGTCCGGACCCTGGGTCTGGAACTCCTGGCCCCGGACGAGGCGGCCTCCCCGGCGTTGACCGCCGTGAAAGCCCCGGCCGGGGTGGCCGTGGACGACCTGCGGAAGCTCCTACTGGACAAGTACGGAGTGTTGTTCGCGGGGGGCCAGGGCGAACTGAAAGGCAAGATATTCCGGATGGCGCACATGGGTCACGTCGACCGGCTCGACGTTATCACGGCCCTGGGGGCGCTGGAGATGGCCTTGAACGAGTTGGGGCATAAGGTCACTTTGGGCGGCGGCGTCGCCGCGGCCCAGCGGGCATTGCTGGGAGGTGCGGAATAGTGAGGGTACTGGTGACCGACAACGTGGCACAGGAAGGAATCGAGGTGCTCCGGCGGGCGCAGTTGGAGGTTGAGGTCCGGAACAAACTGGCCGAGGACGAACTGTGCGAAATCATCCCGCGATTTGACGGGATCATCGTCCGGAGCGCGACCGGGGTGACCGCCCGGGTGATAGACCGCGCCGGGAACCTGAAAATCATCGGCCGGGCCGGGGTGGGGGTGGACAACATAGACGTCCCCGCGGCCACCGCCAGGGGGATTATCGTGGTCAACGCCCCGGACGGGAACACGATGGCCGCCACCGAACACACCATGGCGCTGATGCTGTCGCTGGCCCGGAACGTGCCCCAGGCCGACGCCCGCCTGAAGTCGGGAGCGTGGGACAAAAAGGCGTTCGTGGGGGTGGAGCTGCGCAACAAGTCCCTGGGGGTCCTCGGCCTGGGACGGATCGGCAGCGGCGTGGCCCGGCGGGCCTACGCCATGGAGATGGACGTATTGGCCTGCGACCCGTATATCAGCGAGGAAAGGGCCCGGGAACTGGGGGTGACGCTCCTGCCGCTCGCGGACGTGTTCCGGCGTTCCGATTTTATCACCATCCACATGCCGCTGACCAAGGAGACGCACCACCTGTTGGACGACGCGGCCTTCGCGCTGATGAAGGACGGAGTGAGGATCATCAACTGCGCCCGGGGCGGAATCTTGGATGAAGAGGCCCTTTACCGGGCCATGACCACCGGCAAGGTCGCAGGCGCGGCCCTGGACGTGTTCGAAGTCGAACCGCAAACCACCAGCCCGCTTCTGGGACTGCCGAACTTTATCGGCACGCCCCACCTGGGGGCCTCGACCCGCGAGGCCCAGGTCAGCGTAGCAGTTGACGTGGCGGAGGAAGTGATCGCGGCGCTGCACGGCGAGTTGGTGAAGAACGCGGTCAATATTCCGTCACTCAAGCCCGACGTGCTGAAGGATGTCGGGCCGTACATGGGACTGGCCGAAAAGCTGGGCCGGTTTCACGCCCAACTCCTGATCGGACGCCTGAATCGGGTGGAGATCACTTACAGCGGAGAACTGGCCGCCTTCCGGCAGGTGGAACCGCTGACCACGGCGCTGATCAAGGGTGTTTTGGACAACATCCTGCAGGAGCGGGTGAACTACGTGAACGCCCTGCTCATCGCCAAGAACCGCGGGATCGAGATCAGCCAGACCCGGGTGGACCGGGCGGAGGACTACACCGGCCTGATCGCCGTGAAGGTGATCTCCAGCGAGGGCGAACACGAGTTGGCCGGTACCCTGTTTCGCGGGGACGACGCCCGCGTGGTGTTTATCAATGGTTACCGGGTGGACGCCGTTCCCGAAGGACACATGCTGATCATCTCGCACACTGACAAACCGGGGATCATCGGTGCCGTCGGCACCCTGTTGGGGGAGCACGAGGTAAACATCGCCGCGATGCAGGTCGGACGGAAAAGGATCGGAGGCAAAGCCGTAATGGTTTTGACGGTGGACAGTCCGGTCCCGCCGGAAACCCTCGAACAGATCACCACCGTGGACGGAATAATGGCGGTCCGGATGGTCAGCCTCTAGAAATCAGAAGATACCGGGGTGCAAAAACCATGTTGGAGTTGAAGTTTGTCCGAAAGAACCCGGAGGCGGTACGCGGAGCCCTGGAGAAGCGGGGGGTGGACTTTGACCTGGAGGCGCTGCTGGACCTGGACGACGAGTGGCGCCAGAAGCTGTTTACGGTGGAACAGCTGAAAAGCCGACGGAATGCGGTTTCGGAGGAAATCGCCCGCCTGAAAAAGGAGGGTGGGCCGGCCGAGGCGCTGATCACCGAAATGCGGGACGTCTCGCAGCACATCAAGGAACTGGACGCCGAAACCCGTGAGGCGGAGGAGAAGCTGCAGCAGTTGCTGCTCCAGGTGCCCAACATCCCCCATCCGTTGGTGCCGGTCGGCCGGGACGAGACGGACAACCAGGAAGTGCGGCGCTGGGGCGCCGTGCCCCGGTTCGGGTTCGAACCCCGGCCGCACTGGGACTTGGGTGAGGAACTGGAGATTATCGACTTCGCCCGGGGCGGCAAGGTGAGCGGGGCCAGGTTCAGCTTTTACCGGGGCGCCGGTGCCCGGCTGGAGCGGGGGCTGATCAGCTTCATGCTCGATCTGCACGTCGACCGGCACGGGTACACCGAGTTGTTCCCGCCGTTTTTGGTCAATGCCCGGAGCATGACCGGCACGGGCCAGTTGCCCAAGTTCGCCGCCGACATGTACAAGGTGGAGGGAGAGGACTACTACCTGATTCCCACGGGGGAGGTGCCGGTGACCAACTACCTGCGGGACGAGATCGTGGACGGCGGGACCCTGCCGCTAAAGTACGCAGCCTACAGCGCATGTTTCCGGGCCGAGGA
>JACUUW010000140.1 GCA_014859075.1 Desulforudis sp. | reverse complement strand
TCCTCTTGAGCGTCAGGTGCCGCCAACTTTTTCACTCCGTGATTTCGACCGTGGTGCCGATAGAAACAAGATCATACAGCACCACGATGTCCTCGTTTCTTAGCCGGATGCAGCCTCCCGAAGCGTGGGACCCGATGGAGTCCGGTTTATCGGTGCCGTGAATGCCGTACTTGTTGCCGCACGGGGCCCTGGAATCAGCTTTGCGGCGCGGGTCCTTTTCGCAAGGCACGGCGAGACCCATCCAGCGGACTCCCAGACGTGAATCAGGATCGCTGCGGCCGGGGTCCGGGATCTTGTTGGCAATGGTAAAAGTTCCTTCCGGAGTGTACTCGGGCCGTTTGCCGGTGGCTACAGGATAGCTGGCGGCAAGTTCCCCGCTGCGGTAGAAGTAGAGCCGGTTACGGCCTTTGCTGATGATGATCCGGTCTTCATTGCCGCGGGGTGGAGGATAGGTGGCCAACAGTCTCACCGTCGGTTCTGTCCGGACAAGATGGATTTCTTGTGCCGTGACCAGTTTCAAGCCATCCGCGATCGCCACCCCGAACAACGGGAGCTCCTGCTCGCTGTTATTGAGTATTCTGTCCACGGATCGGATTTCACCGGCATTAACGCCAAGGCGGACCTTGGCCCCGGTTCGTTGATTGCGGACGGTCACCGAACCACTATTGCCGACCACCACGTGCCGCTGGTCGCGGTAGATGATCTCACCGGAAAGTGGTTTCCTGCTGATCTCGAAAAGATAGTGCCAGGGCTTGACCTGAAAGGCGACGAACAAGAGGATGACCAAGCCCGCAAATACATAGAACTTCCTTTTCACCGAGCACCCCCTTTGCTTATTGTGGCAAATGCCCGGGTCGTCTACTAAAGTAAATAGTGCTACATTTGGTTTCGGACAACCGCGGGCCGCGCCACCACCCGCACACCCCAGACTCCCACCAGGAACGGCAGCCACACGTCGATCCCCCGGTAGACCAGGACTACGACGACGGCTGTTTCCAGCGGTACACCGAGCGACACGAAGGCGCCGCTCATCGCCCCTTCCACAAAACCGATTCCAGAAGGGGTGATGGAAATAATGGTAAACAGCTTGCCGACGGCATAGCCCGTGATCAGCACGGCGGCAGACACCGGGTGCTGGAAGGCGAGGAACACGCTGGCCAGGGTGAGAATGGCCAGGGTCTGGAATACCAGCGCGGAGACCACGGGGCGTACCAGCCCCCGGTGGTGGCGGAGCCGCTGCAGGGCGCCGACCAGGTCGGAGATCCAGGCGGTGACGCGCCCGTCCCAGCTGTAATCCGGGCGGAACCGCCGCAGAAGGGCGGGACCGGTTTCCAGGCGCCGGCCCAACCGCTGCAACACACGCGGCCGGAGCAGCGCGACGGTCAGCAAGGTGAACATACCGGCCACCAGAGCGGCCAGCAACACGGTGGCCAGGATTTCGTAAGCGTGGATGCGTTGCGTTTGGGCCAAGTAGACGACCGCGCCCGCGAGGATCAGACCGAAGGCCGTATAGTCGATGAGGAAATAGACGAAGTTCGCGATCATGGCTCGGGCCGGGTCGATGCCCTGACGCATGCACGCGGCGATAACAACTGCGGTGCCCGACAGTGTTCCGCCCGGTGCCGCCACGCTGGTGAACAAATTGACCAATAGTAATTGGGCGGCCTTTGTGAATCGCAGGCGTACCTCGAAGAGCTGGAATACGGCGTGAAAAAACATGATTTGGTTGACCCGGAGCAGGGCCTCCAGAATCAGCGCGATCGTGATCCAGAACGGGATACCGCGGCCCAGGACTTCGAGCAATTGCCGGCCTTCAGTCAGCCGAGTGGCCACGAAGGCCAGACCGAGCAGGATCAACAGGCCGACAAGAATACGAAACAAAGCGCCACCCCCGCCGCCGAATACCAATTACTTCCATGCCCTTTGCCATAATTCCTGCAAGGCTCCTGTCGTCTCCGGGGCGAGAAGGGGGTTTTTGAAAAAAGTTTCACAACCCTCTTGATTTTAATCCAATAATCTACTATATAATTAAGACAAAAAAGGAGGGAGTGTTTAATGATGGGATTTCACCTGCCGGTGCGGAGAAGATTCGAAAACCTTTTTCGGATGCTGGATCCTTTCGAAGACCTGACTCAATCCGCGGTCGACGTCTATCAGGAAGGCAATGAAGTAGTGGTGAAGGCGGACCTGCCGGGTTTTAAGAAAGAGGAAATCTCCATTCACCTGGAGAACGGCGTGCTATCCCTGGAGGCCGTACGGGAAACTGACGAAGAGGTTAGTGAAAGAGATTACTATCGCAAGGAACGCCGGTCGGTCCATTTCAGGGAGTCCATCGCCCTGCCGGCGGAGGTGGATGCGAAGCAGGTTTCCGCCAAGCTCCGGGACGGCGTGCTTGATATCAGGCTGCCCAGAATTGGACCGTCCAAAACGGGGACAACCATCGAGATCGACTAGCGTGCAACCTTGGTTTCCGGCGGATTGAACCAAGCACCTTCAGGTTCACAGGCCGAGCGGCACCCGCAATCAGCCAGGGACGCCGGGCGATTGCGGGTTTTTGTTACATTTCACAGGGGGGGGCATTATGGAAAAATCGATTTTACACCGGCTGTTCAGCGGGTTGCGTGCAGGGGGTTTGGAAGTGAGGTACTGGGACGGATCCAGAGGGCGCTATGGCGACGGCGAGACCCGGGTCAGGCTTGTGATCAACGACCCGTCGGTGTTCCCCCGCGTTTTCAACGAACCGGAACTGGCCTTCGGGGAGGCGTACATGGACGGACGGGTGGAGGTGGAGGGCGATCTGCACGACCTGGTGCGTCTGGCCATCGTAAACCGGGACGCGCTGGCGGGTGAATCCAGTAACCGTCTGGGCCTGCGGGTTTTAAAGTCGTTTCCCAGGTTCCGGTCGGCGGCCCGGCAAAAGGAAGACGTGCAGTATCACTACGACCTCGGCAACGATTTCTTCAGACTCTGGCTGGACGAGACGATGAGCTACTCCTGCGCCTACTTCAAGACCCCGGAAGACACTCTGTTCCAGGCCCAGTTGAACAAGATCGACCACATCCTGCGTAAACTCCAACTGTCACCGGGCCAGACGTTGCTGGACATCGGCAGCGGCTGGGGCTGGTTGATTATCAGGGCCGCCGAGCAGTACGGGGTCAAGGCGTTGGGGATCACCCTGAGCGAGGAACAGACCGCTCTGTCCAGGCGGAGGGTGGCGGAGCGCGGCCTTGAGGGGCAGGTGGAAGTGGAACTGATGGATTATCGCCTCCTGGCCGGGAAGGGAGTGCAGTTTGACCGAGTGGTCAGCGTCGGCATGTTCGAACACGTCGGCCGGGATCGTTTACACAACTATATGGAGTCCGTGCAGAGACTGCTTGTCCCCGGCGGGCTGTCGATGCTGCACACCATCACCCACTTGAAAGAAGACCCGGTGAACGCCTGGATTGAAAAGTACATCTTCCCGGGCGGGTACATCCCGTCCTTGCGGGAAACGATCTGGCTGTTGCCGGAGTATGACTTCCACCTGTTGGACGTGGAAAGCCTGCGGCTTCATTACGTCCGGACGCTGGAGCACTGGGCCGGTAATTACGAAGCAGTCCTGGACCAGGTGCGTGCGCAGTATGGCGACCGGTTTTCGCGGATGTGGCGGTTTTACCTGAATTCCTGTGCCGCCTCGTTTCGGTGCAGCGGGCTGGACGTGCACCAGGTGCTGTTTTCCCGGGGGCTGAATAACGACCTGGCGCTGACCCGCGACCACATCTATGCATAGGTTTGGTTCACCTGCCTGGTCTTTTTATGGAAGGTAAGTGACTTGATGTCAGTGGGGCTTCTATTTTAAAGCCATAAAAGAGAGGGGTATCTGCATGATGCCGTGCTATTTACCGCTTTGCGGAACACCTGACAACCTGTTCCGGGACCTGGTCTTTTCTCCCGTGGACATGTACGAGGAAGCCGGCGAACTCGTGGTTCAGGCCGATTTGCCCGGGTCTAGGAAAGAGGACATCAATATCTACCTGGACAATGACACTTTATTTGTGGAGGCCGTGCCCCGGGATGTACAGACAAGTACCAGGGATTACCACCGCAGGGAACGCCGGCCCCGGCACTTTCGGGAATCCGTCGCCCTGCCCGCGGAAGTGGACAGAAGCCTGGTGTTTGCCAAGCTCCAGGACGGGGTTCTGGAGGTGAGACTGCGGAAGACCGGTCCGCCAAGAGAGGTTGCCGTTGTCCCGATCAAGTAGATCGAAGCAGAAGCAGCGTCGGATCAAGGCCCACGGATCAAAGGGATGCCTTGAATTGCCTTGCCACCCGCATTGCATTATAATAATGCGAGTACCATTGTTTGGGAGGTTTGCGCTTGGAACTGCTTGAAGCCATCAAAACCCGCCGGAGTGTGCGGAGGTTCAGGAGTGACCAGATTTCGGAACAGACGATCCGGGAACTGCTGGAGGTGGCCGTCTGGGCGCCCAGCGGTATGAACGTCCAGCCCTGGGTTTTCGCCGTGGTGCAGAACCGGGAATTGTTGCACCACCTCTCGGAGCAGGCCAAGGCAAGGCTCTTGAACAAAATAGAGGAAATTCCCGTCCTGGAGCGATACAGCCGCCTGATGTCCAACCCGAAGTTCAACATCTTCTACGGTGCGCCCACTCTTGTTCTGATCTACGGCGACACCGGCTCGCCGACGTTTAGGTTGGACTGCAGCCTGGCGGCTCAAAACTTGATGTTGGCCGCCTGGGACCGGGGCATCGGGAGTTGCTGGATCGGCTTTGCGCACTTTGTCTGTGACACCCCGAAGGTCAAGCGGATTCTAAACGTGCCGAGCGGACACGAACTGGTGGCATCCATCATTCTGGGCTACCCCGCGAAGGTTTCATCCAAGAGCAGGAGAAACGCGCCCCGCATCGTCGGTTGGGAGAAGTGAGGCCGGAGGGCCGACTGGAACCTGAAGGACTAGTCGCGTGACTGGTGCCGGGAACCAGCGTCACGCTTCCTATGGCCCACGTACACCCGCCACAGCGCCCAGGCCAGGATGACGGCCCCGAGGAACAGGGTCAACAACGTTGAGCAGACATTCCTCACCGCCGATGTCAATGATTTCGGTGGAAACAAGT
>JACUUW010000139.1 GCA_014859075.1 Desulforudis sp. | reverse complement strand
GGGATACGCTTTATGCGAAGAAGGACGCGATCTCGGCGAAGATCTGTTCGTCCTTGAAGCCTTTGGCCGTGCAGGCCTTCGACGGGCAAGCCGCCGCGCAGGTCCCGCAGCCCTTGCAGAGCACTTCGTTGACTTCGGCCACGCCCTGGTCTTCCAGGAAGGAAATGGCGTTGTACGGGCAGATGTTGACACAGATCCGGCAACCCGCGCATTTTTCCTTGTCGATGAAGGAAACCGCGCCGCCGCCGGTCAGGGCGTCCTGGGTGAGCACGGTCGCCGCCCGGGAGGCCGCCGCGCGGCCCTGGGCGATGCTCTCCTCGATGAACTTGGGCCCGTGCGCCAACCCGCACAGGAACACGCCGTCGGTGGCGAAGTCAACCGGCCGCAGCTTCATGTGCGCTTCGAGGAAGAAGCCCTCGTCGTTCAGCGACACCTTGTAGAACTGCCCGATCTCCTTGCCGTCCGCCGGAGCCACGGTGGCCACACCCAGCGCCACCAGGTCGGCCTCGATGTTGAACTCCTGCTGCAGGACGGGATCCTTGACGCTGACCAGGAGCGCGCCGCCCTCGGCCTTGACCATGGGCTTGCACTCCAAGTCGTAGCGGAGGAAGATGACTCCCTTGCCCCGCGCTTCCTTGTAGAAGTCTTCCTTGAAACTGTAAGTGCGCATATCCCGGTACAGGACGTACACGTTGGCGCCGGGATTCGCTTCCTTCAGTTTGAGGGCGTTCTTGACGGCCTCGCTGCAGCAGACCCGGCTGCAGTACATCCGGCCCTCTTCGCGGGAACCGACACAGTTGATCATCACGACGTTCTTCGCGTTCTTAACGCGATCCGAACCTTTGACGATCTCCGCCTCCAGTTCCAGGCCGGTGATCACCCGCGGATCCTGTCCGCAGAGGTACTCGTCGGTCTTCAGTTCCTGGGCGCCGATGGCGACGACGGTGGCGCCGTGCTGAATCTCAACCGCCCGGCCACCCGCGTTGACCTTGGTCACAAAGTTGCCGACATAGCCGGTGACCTCGGTGATCTGGGCGTTGGTGTACACGGTAATGGTCGGGTTATTGGTGACGCCGCTGATCAGACCGCTGAGATAGGCCTGGACGTCCATCCCCTCCAGGGTGTAGTGGATCTTGCGGGCCACGCCGCCCAGGGCGTCGGCCTTTTCCACCAGGCTGACCGCAAAGCCCTGGTTCGCCAGATCCAGCGCGGCGTTCATGCCGGCGATCCCGCCGCCGATGACCAGCGCCGCCTTGTTGATCCCGAGACTCAAGGTCGAAAGCGGCTCCAGCAGGCGGGCCTTGGCCACCGCCCGGCGGACGATTTCCTTAGCCTTGGCCGTAGCCGCTTCCTTATCCTTCATGTGGACCCAGGAGCAATGCTCGCGGATGTTGGCCATTTCAAACAGGTACGGGTTCAGGCCCGCTTCCGCGCAGGTCGCCCGGAACAGGGGCTCGTGCGTGCGCGGCGTACAGGAGGCCACCACGATCCGGTTGAGGTTATGCTCCTTGATCTTCTCCTTGATCGTGTCCTGGGTGTCCGAGGAGCAGGTGTACAGGTTGTCGGTGCAAAACACCACATCCGGCAGGGTTGCGATGTAGTCACGCACCGCCGGCACGTCCACGGTCGCCCCGATGTTAATGCCGCAGTGGCAGATGAACGCGCCGATCCGCGGTTCCTGCCCGCTGACGTCGAGCTCGGCGGGCGCTTCTTCCTTCTTGACCAGGGTGCCCCGGGCCTCCGCCAGGAGGGTGCCGGCGCAGCTGGCCGCCGCGCTGGCCTGCATTACGGTCTGCGGGATGTCCATCGGGCTCTGGAAAACGCCGCAGACAAACACGCCCGGCCGGGAAGTCTCCACCGGCGCGTTTGTTGAGGTGTCGGCGAAGTTGTAGTTGTTCAGTTTCACGCCGATCTTGCCGGCCAACTCGATGGCGCTCTTGGAAGGCTGTAGACCGACCGAAAGAACCACCATGTCGAACTCCTCGTACTTCACGGTGCCGTCCTCGTCTATGTAGCGGAGCTTCAGGTCGCCCTCGTTGGTCCCGGGCGCGACCTCGAAGATGCGGGAACGGACGAACCGGATGCCCGACTCGTTTTTGGCCCGCTCGTAGTAGGTCTCAAACCCCTTGCCGAAGGTCCGCATGTCCATGAAGAAGATGGCGGTGTCCAGCGGGTCGGCGCTGTGTTCCTTGGCGATCATCGCTTCCTTGATGGCGTAGGTGCAGCAGACCGAGGAACAGTACCCGCAACCGGCTTTGCTGTCCCGGGAACCGACGCACTGGAGCCAGGCGATCTTCTTGGGTTCCTTGTGGTCCGACGGCCGCACAAGGTGTCCCATGAACGGACCCGATGCACTCAGAATGCGCTCGAACTGAATGCTCGTGACCACGTTCGGGTAGGTTCCGTAACCCAGAGCCTTGATGGCGGCGGGGTTGAACTCGTCGAAACCGGGCGCCAGGATCACGGCGCCGACGTTGAGGCTCAGGGTCTTTTCCTTGTCTTCGAAGTTGATGGCGTCCTTGCCGCACGCCTTCTGACAAAGCAAACACACGGCCTTGCCGGTCTGGACGCCCTTGGTCAGGTACAGGCACTTCTCGGGATGGGTAATCGCGTAAGTGTTGGGCACCGCCTGCGCATACTTGTTGGCGATGATCTTCCGGACGTTGATGCCCTCGTTGAACTCGTCGTCCACTTTTACCGGGCATTTCGCCGCGCAGTCGCCGCAGCCCACGCACTTGTCGGGATCCACGTACCGCGGTTTCTGGAACACGGTCGCTTTGAAGTTGCCGGGCTCGCCCTCCAGGCCGACCAGCTGAGCCAGGGTCACCAGCTCGATGTTGGGATGCCGGCCGCACTCCACGAGCTTGGGCGAGAGAATACACATCGAACAGTCGTTGGTGGGGAAGGTTTTGTCCAACTGGGCCATCGTACCGCCGATCGCCGAGGAAGCCTCGACCAGGTACACGTAGTATCCGGCGTCAGCCAGGTCCAGGGACGCCTGGACACCGGCGATACCACCGCCCACTACCATTGCCGATCCAATTTTATCTGGCATACCGTATCACACCCGTCCTCCCTTTTGAGCGTCCCGGCACGGATGCCGGGCCAAGAACTCCGGAACAACACACTTAAGAGCCTCAAAAAGCCGTCCATCCCCTCCTTTGTGTTTAAACTCCGTTATTCAATTAACCGGATAACTTAAGAGTGAAAACCGGGCTCGCACGGATCACACCTGGGTAACGCCGAAGGACAAGGTTTCCCTTGTCCTTCAGTATAAGTCCATTCTTTTTCACTGTCAATTCATTATCTGATTAAATTTTCTTGATCTTTGTCTTTGGCTTGGCACTACTGGGTTTCCGGCTTACGGTTCATTGTCCGGTCTAGGTAAGCCGGCAGGCCGGCCAGGATCTCGATTTCGTACTTCTCGACCTCACCCCGATCAGACAGCCTGGTCAGCTCGGGATCCAGCGGAATGCGTCCCAACAGGCGCAGTCCGGTGCCCTCCGCAACTTCTTCACCTCGGGACGGGCCGAACAGTTCCAGTTTCTCGCCGCACTTCGGACACAAGGCGTAACTCATGTTTTCAACCAGACCCAGAAGCGGGATCCCAAGCCGCTGGGTCATCCGAATGGCCTTGCGGACCACCAGCACGGCCAACTCCTGGGGCCCCGATACCATCAGTATCCCGTTCAACGGCAACGACTGCATCACCGTAAGCGGTGCGTCGCCCGTACCGGGGGGTAAATCGACAAGCAGATAGTCCAGTTCACCCCAAGCCACTTCGGTCCAGAACTGCTGAATCGCGCCGGCGATAATCGGCCCCCGCCAGATCACGGGCTCGTCTTCGGTTTCCAACACCAGGTTGATGGAAAAGGTCTTGATACCGTATACCGGGGTCTTCACGGGCCTGATGCCCTGCTCGTCCATGTCCGGACGTTCGTGAAGTCCAAAGATCTTAGGAATGCTGGGACCAGTAAGGTCGGCGTCGAGAATGCCCACCCTGTAACCCTGACGGGCCAGGGTCGTCGCCAGCAGGGCGGTCACTGCAGACTTGCCCACCCCCCCCTTGCCGCTCATCACCGCGACCACGTTCCTGATTGTTGACAATGCGTTCGGCGCCAGAACCTGAGGTTCCCTTGGCGTGGTTTTCTGGCCGCAGGTCTGGGATTCGGGCAGACTGCAGGACGAACTGCCCGGGCAACCCCCACTCTGGGCCGCATCGCAAGTACCACCGTTATTCTTCCCGGACGTCATAGGTCATTCCTCCGCATCTGGTTTAGTGTTTCTTGTCTGCTTGCCCCGGCAGCGGGCGCCACCCCGTTTTTTGCGGTTGCAACGGTCGTTTACCGGCTGACTCCCGGTACCGGAGCAAGTTGGACAGAGGGCTTCGCCGGCTGGATCGCCCGGCAGGCGCTGCCATTCAGTCTCGCACCGGGGACAATGCAGGCGACGGGCGACGAACTCAAAATTACCGCCCTCCACCCGGATCGCTTTGCCGTGCACCAGCGCCTCGGTGACCTTGCCCCGGGCGCTGGTGAGGATACGCTGGAAGGTAGGACGCGAGATACCCATGCGTTCCGCGCATTTCTCCTGTTCCAACCCCTCCAGATCCTTGAGCCGCAACGCTTCCACCTCCTCCACCGTCAAACCGACTTCCGCCAGGTTCCACAGCGGGATCCCGGCCGGTTTGAAGTAGGTACAGTGAGGCAGAAACTCAACCCGACGACACTTTGGCGGTCTTCCCATCCATTCTCACCCTTACCTCGGAATTATACGCCGGTTAAGAACATACGTCAATAATGGCGGCACGCTGCATAAAATCACTGCCGGAGCGCATCCTAAACCTAACACAGTTTTAAGGAGGCAACAGCGCATGGCCGTAATGTGTACCGTCAGCAACTGCCACTACTGGGGTCCCGGGAACAAGTGTGACGCTTCCAGTATCCTGATTGTCTCCGACGCCCTGGCCGACGAGGCAACCGATCGTTTCGACGCCGTGCAGGCCGTCGACGCCGAGCCCACCCCGGTGGATACGTGCATGGCCACCGCCTGCAAGACCTTCGTGAAAAGGGATGACCCGGCGATTACCGATGACCACATCACGAAGAGACTTTAGGATTCAGAATTCAGAATCCGGTAGCCGGCAATTATAAGGAATTGTTCAGTAACGTACGGGGTCAAACCTCAAAAACTGAAGTTCTTGAGGTCTGACCCCG
>JACUUW010000138.1 GCA_014859075.1 Desulforudis sp. | reverse complement strand
CGGCGCCCGCCAGTCGGTTGAGCAGGGTCGACTTCCCGACGTTCGGGCGTCCGATCACGGCGATCCGTACCGCCTCCACCTCCCGAGCCTCACCTGTCTCGGGCAGTTTCTCGACCACTAGGTCAAGCAGGTCGCCGATATTCAGGCCAAGGCCGGCCGAAACCGGGACCGGATCCCCGAGTCCGAGCCGGTAGAAGTCGGCGAGCGGCAGCGGCTTGTCAAAGTCGTCCACCTTGTTGGCGACCAGGATGACCGGCTTGCCCGAGCGGCGCAGGATTTCGGCCACCTGCGCGTCTTCCGTCAGCAACCCGGTCTCGCCGTCCAGCACGAAAAGGATCAGATCGGCCTCCGCAATCGCCTGGCGGGCCTGGTTGGTGACCCGGGTGGACATGGCCTCGGCGGCCTCGCTTTCGATGCCCCCGGTATCCACCAGATTGAAGTGTTTTCCGGCCCACTCGGCATCCCGGTAGAGCCGGTCCCGGGTCACCCCGGCCTGGGCGTCCACCACCGCGGTCCGGCTGCCCAGAATCCTGTTGAACAGTGTGGACTTCCCGACGTTGGGCCGTCCGACTATCGCCACGACCGGTTTGGTCAATGTGTTTTCTCCCCCTTGTCGCCCAAAGCGTAATGCACCAGTTCTTTCGGGCCGGCGGCGGCGGCGACCGGCACGCCGAGGGCGGTTTCCAGGTCGTTCAGGCTGATATCGTCCAGGAACACACCGTCGTCCCGGAGCGCCGATTTCGGGACGATGAGGAGGTCACCCAGGATTACTCCCCGGACCTGTTCCTTAATGTCGGTGGCGGTCAAAAGGCCGCTGACCGTAACCGTGCGGCCGAAGAACTCGTTATTCAGGACCATCAATTCGACATTGAGCCCAGCCACCCGGTTCAAGCGATGCACCACGGGGGCCAGCACGCTCTTCCCCAGCCGCCCGGTGACCACGGTCACGCGCCGACTTGAAACGGCGTCCGGGATCTCGTCCCGGATGTCCCGCCACTCGTCCAGGAAAAGCCGTACCAGGCCGACGCCGTTTTCCATTTGGGGGAAGTCTTCGTACACAGCGGCCTCCGGCACCGCCGACCCGGAGACGAGGTAAAACTCGTCCGAAGCATAGACAAAGGCCGTGCCCAGTTCGCGCCGGTAGCGTTCCTGCCAGTCAACGACCTGCAGGACCAGGGCCCGGGCCTCGCTGCGGGTAAAGCCCCGGATGGGGTACAGTCCGTCGCGGAAACGGGTCCTGCCGACCGGCACCACGGCAAGAGAACGGACCGCGGGCCAAAGGGCGGCCAGTTCCGCGACGGTGCGTCTGAGCTCCGCTCCGTCGTTCAACTCCGGAACGAGTACCACCTGGGTGTGCATCTCAATCCCCGCCGAACTGAGAAAAGCCAGCTGTTCCATAATATGCCCGGCCCGGGGATGTCCCATCATCCGCCGCCGCAGTTCCGGATTGGTGGTGTGTACCGAGATGTACAGGGGGCTCAACCTCTGGTCGGCGATGCGCTGCAGTTCCGGGGTGCCTGCGTTCGTCAGGGTGATAAAGTTGCCATCCCAGAAGGACAGCCGGTAGTCGTCGTCTTTCACGTAGAGCGGGGGCCGCAGCCCGGGGGGCATCTGGTCCACAAAACAAAACAGGCAGCGGTTCCGGCAACGGAATACGTCGGCAAACGGCCGGTTGAAGGTCATGCCCAAATCCTCGTCGTAGTCCTTGACGATGTCCAGGAGCCACTCTTCCCCGTCCTGTTTGGCGACCTCCACCCTCAGATGTTCGTCGGTTAGATGGAATCTGTAGTCGATCAGATCCTGGAGCACGGCTCCGTTAATGGTGAGAATCCGGTCACCGGGGTCCACCCCCATTTCCGCGGCGATGCTGCCCGGCTGAACCTCGTGCACCTCCAAGCCCTCCGGCAAGACCAGTCCCTCCAAATCCTGTGCGTCTTTCTATTACAGCATTATCCACCAGTTTTACCGCTCAGTCAACGGCGGCCAACGCGGCCAGTGACTTTCCGACACCTCCGAGGCGCTGGAGCAGAATGCGCGCCAGGCCGAACAGACCCAACTGGTAGGTCAGGTTGACCAGACGCAGCCGCAAACCGAGGGCATTGGGGATCCGGTGCACCACGTAGTCTTCCTTGGGTATGTGGTGCATTTCGCAAAAGCTTTCGATCAGCCGGGTCAGGATCACTCCGTCCGATTTCATCCAGACGGCGTAGATCTCCCGGCCCCCGGCGTCCCGGCCGGCGCGCATGAATTCTTCCCGTTTACAGAGAAACGGTTCTTCATCTATCCGCAAATCCTTGGACCTGCCGCTGGACCAGGTGGTTCGGCCCAACGCCGCCAAACCGGCCAACGGCGTATTGTACACGTAGAAGACTTTCAACTGTTTTGCACTTCTTTCCTGGTGGACTCGACCAGGGAAACCACCTGTGGATAGGCGACACGCGAACCCCAAGTAACCACCAACCGGCCGATACTTTTAAGCCCCAACCCCCTGGACAGGTACCCACCCAACTTCATCTGCCAGTTGAGCGTTATGGACGTGTCCACCACCTTAATCGGCGTTTTCAGCCCGAAGGCGGACTGGAGACCCGCAAAAACCATTTCCGGTGCCTTTGTGTAGTTGCGGCGGCCGAGGATTAACACTTCGTTGCCGGTCTCGTCTTGCCCGAACCGGGCGATCCGTCCGTAGTCCTTCCCGTCCCGCTTGTCGTAGAAGGACAAGGACAACAGCCTGTCCGGCGAAGGCCTCTCCTCCGGCGAGAGCAGCCCGACGTGGACGGCCGCAGCCAGCACCGAAGAGTGCGTGCCTCCGTAACAGTGGTAAACAACTTTCAACGACCCAACTCCCTTTTCCGAATCTAAGGTTCCGGCTTGTCGCGGTCATCCGGCTTCTCTTTCAGTTTCAAGGGCTTGCCCTTGAGCAGTTCGGAGAACTCATGCCTCCAAAACCGGACAAGCTTATCCCGTGCCTGGGGAACGCCCCCGGCGCTGATTACCAGGTAGGTCCCCAGACCGACCAGCACCGCCAGGATGACCCAGAACACCACGCGCCATGCCGCGGCGCCCCCCGCCGCCTCCGGCCCGGCGGGACCCACTCCCAGCACAACCGGTACGGCCTCGGCCAATAAACCCACGCCGCCCTCGGCCTCGGCCTGGGTGTTGGTGTGGGTGCCGGCTTCGATTAGGATGGCCGAGGAGAGTAGGTCCTGGTTGTAGTTGCCGGAGGCCGAGAAGATCTCTTTGACCACCTCCGGATTCCTCTCGTTGGCGCGCGCCATGAGACGCCGGGCGAAGTCCAGGTTGGCATCCTTTTTCGGGTTTTGCCTGCCGATCACCAGTCGTACCTGGCTGATTTCCCGGCCGTCGACGACCCGCCGGTAGAAGTCCGGGTCCGGGACGCCGTCGCGGTGCACGTCAATCAACGCCGCGGGACGGCGTTCCTCCAGCAACTGCAAGGCTGTCTGGCGGGAACGTTGGTAAGCCATGGCGTCATGCGGGTTGTGAATGGTGGTGTCGTGAAACACCCGCAGCCCCTGCCGGCGCAGGTGTCCGGCAAGAGCGCGGCCGACGTCGATGATGTCGCCATGGTCGCTGAAAGCCTCACCGCTGTCCGGAACGTAGGACTCCATGGTGTGGGAGTGGTACAGGGCCACGTCGAATTCCCGATCCGCCTGCACGGGTACGGTCAGGTCATCGCCGTACCGTCCGAAGTAATCCGACCAGGCCATCAGTTCCCGATCCAGACCCAGGAGTTCGGCCTCGGCGATGTCCTTATCGACCCCGGTTACCCGGTAGTGCTCGGCGCGGGCGGTGATGATTTCGTCCCCGGGGAAAACCTGACGGCTGGTCATGGTGATCACCGAACCCTGCGGGCTTACGACTGTAACGTACCGCCCCGCTTCGTGGTCACAGAAGTCCTCGGCCAAGGCTCCGCCCCCGGTCCAAATCGAGGCCTGGTTTGCCGGGTTAATGTATCCCAGTACCGCCACAACGACCAAGAAACAACCGATAGCCAGGTTCACCATAAGTCTATTCTTCATTCTTGCGGCCTCCCTCGTCTTTTCCGGGGGTCTTCAGGTTGACCAGTAGGGTGGAATCACGCCCTTCGGTTTTGGGGCCACCCTGAATCCGCTCCCTGATTTCGCCGACCACTTCGGCGAGCAGTACTGCCAGTACGCCGGCCACCACCACCACGTCGAATACGCCGGCGCCCCCAAAGTGGACCAGGCCGGATAACCCCCGGGTGGCCAACTGCGCCCCGTGCAACACGTCGGCCACTAGGACGCCGAGGGTGGCCGCGATCCAGGCGCCCCGGCGTGAACGTCCGACGGCATAGGCGATGACAGCCGCCACCAGCGGGTAGATGTAGATGATGTCCACGAAGGCGAAACGCCCGGCCGGTTCGCGAATTCCGGTCATCACAAAGGAACCGATTGCGAAGACCACGACCGCCGTGATCAAGGCGGCCACCAGGGGCCGAACCTTCTCGATGCTGGAATCGGCCCGGCTGATCAGATAAACCGCCAGGGCGATCGGCACCAACGCCCCGCCCACATTGATCACGTACGTGATGTTGCCCACCGCAAAGGGAATATCGATCAGACTCCCGACGATCAATGCGGCCAGGACGGCCAGAGCCGCCTTGTCGGTCAAGCGCAAGCGGTCCAGGACCCGGTGTGCCGCCCCCAGGTAAATCAGGATGGAAACTACAATCAGGACGATTATCCCGATCGGCAAATTGGTCATACCACCTACTCCTTCTGGCGCCAAAAGTTGTCTTTTTAGCGTGCGCCGTGCCGGTGCTAAATATGCAGAAAAACCCCGGTCACCTTGTGGCGCCGGGGCTTTTTGTGCCGATAACGGAACGGCCTTGCGGCCGCTGTATTAATTCTTGAGCAAGTCTCCGAAAACGTCGCCGATGGTGACCTCACCTTGATCATCCTGGTAATCGTCGGTGTTCTTCTGGGCTTCACGGAGGGAGAGTCGGATCCGCTTGTTTTCTGAGTCCACGCTCAGCACTTTTACCTTGATTTCCTGTGCCTCTTGAATCACGTCCTCCGGTTTGGCCACGTGCCAGTCGGCCAGGTGGGAAATGTGCACCAGGCCCTCTACTCCCGGTTCGAGTTCTACAAAAGCACCAAAGGGAACCAGCCGTACCACCTTGGCCGGAACAACAGCGCCCACGGGATAAATTTCCTCTACCCGCTCCCAAGGGTTGGGCAGCACCTGTTTGAGGCTCAGTGACA